>PXDE01000234.1 GCA_003566475.1 PVC group bacterium
AGGGCACGGGGGCAGGCGCCCCCGTGCCACGTCGTAGCCATCCTGTTGGCAACCAACGGTTTGCGTGTAATAGCGTGCATTGGTGTCTCAGAGCAGTCGCCGCCGCTGGTCCGCTGGGCCAGCCGGATGAGGGGAGAGACGGATGGCACGATCCGACTTCGCTCAGAAGCTACGTCGGACAAGTTGCGGGATACGGGATGCGGGATACGGGATCCGACTTCGCTCAGAAGCTTCGTCGGACAAGTTGCGGGATGCGCGGAAACCGAAGATTGACCCTACTACGCTTCGCAGCGGAGCTACGTAGGGCAAGCTGACGAGGTGCAATTGACGAAGTGAAGCCGCCTTGTCGCTTTCGGTACCCAATCCCTGATCCCCCATCCCCGATCCCTCGCCCGAAGGGCGCCCCCGTGGCCCGGGCTTCCAGCCCGGAGCCGAGCGAGGTTCGATCCCGATCCGGCCATGAGAAACGCTTCCACCGACCATGGCCGATCCGGGAACCTGCCTCGCGCGGGCACGGGTGCTTCGGCCAGCTCAGGGCAAGACTGGAAGCACCGTGCCACGTTGGACACCCGACGGGATGCCGAAATCCGTTGGCCAGGCCCCGTGGTGGGTCCACGCTCCGACGTGGACCTTCCGGGGCGCATGGGGAAGCTGGCACGCAGGATGCCACGTCGGAGCGTGGCTCTACGTAGGTCCGCCCTCCGAGGTGGACCTCTGGCGCGTCCAGCTACGGGCGACTCGCCTGCGCGTAGCTGAATCCGCCGAGGATTCAGATGCCGCAGGGGACGACGCCGGGAACGGGCCCGGAGCGGAGCGCCGCGCCGGGCCGGGCCGGGCCGGGCTCGGTTCCGCGTCGTACTCAGGCGCGGCCAAATCCTCGGCGGATTCGGCTACGTGACATCGTCCCCTCGTGCCGCAGATCCTGCCCATTCTCGCCACCGGACGCGTCCGTCGCTACAGTCACGTCCATGTTGAATCGCCCTTCTTTCCTTCTACGGCGCTGACCTGCTCCGCCGTTGCATGCCGTCGGACGCCTCCACCGCCCTTCTCGCCGCCGCCATTCTGCTGGGCACCCATTACGTGGGGGCCATCGCGGGGTTCGGGTCCACCTTCCTCGCCCTGCCGCTGCTGGTCTGGCTGTTCGGGCCGGAGCAACTGACGGTGCTGGTGATCCTCCTCGCCTCGGTGGGGGCGGCGCAGTCGGTGTGGATTCTGGTCAGCACCCGGGCCCGGCTCCAGCCCACGTTTCTGATCCCTCTCGCCCTCGGCGCGCTGGGCGGTCTGGGCCTGGGGATGGCCCTGGCCGGCCGCCTGTCGCCGCAGGGCATCCACCTCGCCCTGGGGATTCTCCTGGTGGGAGCGGGGATCGGCGGCCTGCGGCGGCGGGGCCGCCGCCGCCCGCCTCCCCCCTGGCCGGCGGTGGCCGGGGCAAGCCTCAGCTCGCGGAGGTGACCGACCCCGGCATCGACGCGGCGGAGATCCTGGTGGGATTCACGGGCGGGCATGTGGCGTCGGTATTCATCCACTGGGGCCTGCCGGAGGGGACGCCGGGCTGGACGCACGAGCTGGTCAGCGGCCCGCTCGGCGTGATCCGCCTGAGCGCGGAGCAGGAAGGCCCCCCGATCCCGGTCCGGCATGGCCCGGACGGGACCGTTCCCCTCGACCTGCCCGAAGGGGTGGACGGCCCCGACGCCCGCATCGCCGACCTGGTGAGCGCGGCCGAGCGGGCCGCCGAGCCCGAGATCGACGGCATGGCGGGCCGGGCCGCGCTGGCCATCACCCTCGCCGCCGTGCAGGCGTGCGGGGGGCGGGATGCGTGATCCGACTTCGCTCAGAAGCTTCGTCGGACAAGTTGCGGGATGCGGGATGCGCGATCCGGGATACGCGATGCGGGATACGGGATGCGGGATACGGGATACGCGATACGGGATGCGGCCGTCCCGTGGCCCGTGGGGGGCCTCCCCCCGGGCCTCTGGGAGCCCGCGGATGGCAGGGGGCTTCTCCGCCGCCGACGGATGGTTCTGGGGGCAGGGCACGGGGGCAGGCGCCCCCGTGCCACGTCGGAACCGCAGCATGTCCCGACGATGCCTCCCGCAAGGCGGGACTTCGTCGGGCACGCGACGGGATGCCGAACTCCGAATGTCGAAGGAATCGCATGAGACCGACCGGCCCGGACGCTGAAGGCGCCGCCGCGTAACCCAGCCTGGGGTGCAGCGCCGCGTCGCGCCCAAGGCGCACACGCGGAAACCCCAGGGACGCCGCCGCCACCCCGTCCGCCCTGCAGGGGCGGCCGCTTTGTGGCTCCGCTTTTCAAGCGGAGTATCCGACGGTCTCCGTCCTTCGACTTTCCGGGACGCCCTGGTGGCCTCATGCGTGGCCCCACGTAGGCTCCCCCCGAGGCGTGGGTTCCTTCTCGCGAGCGCCTTCCTTCGGCATGCTGCGCTTCTTCTTCATCCCGCATCCCTGCAGCCAGGCCGGGCAGTCGGTTCCGGTCAGAAGCTGGCGGGCCCGGACGACCTGGCGGCGGATGCGCGCGTCGCGGGCTGGCCAAAAATAACGCCAGCCGGCCAATAATTCGCCTATCTCGATTCGCCAGTGCGGGGTATGGTGGTGGAAGGGTTATCTAAAGATGGTTGCCAAATCGGATCGGACAGACGCGCGCAGGCTCCGGGCGGGGTTCACGTTCATCGAGATCCTCACCGTCGTGCTGGTGATCTCGATCCTGATGAGTTTTCTGGTGGCGGGGGTGCGGTGGGCCATGAACTGGTCCATGCTTAGCCGGGCCCGCAGCGAGATGCAGGAGATCTCGGGCAATCTGGCGGAATGGCGGGCCCAGACCGGGGCCTTCGAGGCGTCCACCGCCTTCGGCTTCGGCAGCTCGGATGGCTTTGGCGACCGGATCTCCGGCCAGGTCGGATTTCTGAGCCGCGAGACCACCCAGATCGACCCCTGGGGCAACCGCTACCTGATCCGCACCTTCACCGACCCGGTGACCGGCCAGGCCGGCATCCGAATTCATTCCTGGGGCCCCGACGGGGCGCCGGATACTCCCGATGACCTTTACCTCGATGTCAACTGACCCTGACCGACCCGGACCCGCGCTGGCGGGCGGACCCGGCCGCGACGCGAGGTTCCGGCGGACAGGGGCCTTCACGCTGGTCGAGATTCTCGGCGTGGTGGCGGTGATCGCCATCCTCACCGCTCTGCTGATGCCGGCGGTGGCGAATCTCCTCGACAAGGCCGAGCAGTCCAAGGTGCGGACCGAGGTGAATCTGATCGCCACAGCCATCAACCGGTATTTCCAGGAGACGGGGGTGCTTCCGGTCGGCACCTTCGGCTGCCCGGCGGGGTGGATCGACCGGGAACGGGCCAACAACAACC
>PXDE01000348.1 GCA_003566475.1 PVC group bacterium
AGGTCGTCCGCGACGCCGACGGCAAGGTCACCGGGATGCAGATCACCCGGATGACCCCCGGCGACTACGACAGCTCCGGCCGCCGCCGTCCCGTCCCCACCGCCGAGCACGAGGTGATTCCCTGCGACACCGTGATCCTGGCCATCGGCGAGGTGCCGGACAGCGAGACGTTCCGCAAGGCCTGCATCACCCTCGACGCCGACGGGACGGTCCAGGCCGACTGGCGGAGCTGGAAGACCGACCGGCCCCATGTCTATGCCGGCGGCGACATGGTCATCGGCCCCGCCAACGTGGCCCGGGCCATGGGCACGGCCAAGGAGGCCGCCGCCGCCATCGACCGCCTGCTCACCGGCGAGGACCGCAAGGCCCGGGTGCTCAAGACCTTCACCTACGGGATGGAGTTCGAGCGCCAGCCCAAAGGCGGAACCCGCAATGCCTCGCCCGTGCTCGCCCCCGACGTTCGGCGCGACGGGTTCGACGAGGTGATGCCAGGTCTCGGCGAATCGCAGGTGCGGGCCGAGATCGTCCGCTGCCTGCGCTGCGATGTGCGCGAACCCTGCGCGGCCCGCCCGGCCGCCGCCACGGAGGCCCGATGATGGACACCGCCGTCACCTTCACCATGGATGGCCGGGAACTGACCGCCCCGTCCAGCGCCACTCTTCTCGAGGTGGCCCGCGAACACGGGATCTTCATTCCCACCCTGTGCCAGTTCACCGGGCTCACCTCGGTGGGGGCCTGCCGGATGTGCCTGGTCGAGGCCAAGGGCATCCCCCGGCTGCTCCCGGCCTGCGTCACCCAGGTGTCCGAGGGGATGGAGGTCTCCACCGACACCCCGAGGCTCCGCCGGCATCGGCTCATGATCCTGGAACTCCTGTTCGCGGAGCGGAATCACATCTGCGCGGTGTGCGTGGCCAATGGGAACTGTGAACTCCAGTTCCTGGCCAGGCGGCTGGGCATGCACCATACCCGGTTCCCCTACCGCTACCCGGACTGCCGGGTCGACGCCTCGCACGCGCGGTTCGTGTACGACCCCAACCGCTGCATCCTCTGCACCCGCTGCGTGCGGGTGTGCGACGAGGTGGAGGGAGCCCGCACCTGGAGCGTGGCCGGGCGCGGGATCCGGTCCGACATCGTGGCCGATCTCGCCGAGCCCTGGGGCGCGTCCCGGACCTGCACCTCGTGCAGCAAATGCGTCCATGTCTGCCCCACCGGCGCCCTGTCCGAGAAGGGGAGGGCGGCCGGGGAGATGACGAAGCGCGAAAATGTGCTACCCTACCTCTCCTCCATGCGGGCCAACCGACGATAAGGAACCGGAATGACTCCACGCAGCATCTACATCACCCAGTTCGACAAGAAGCGTCTGCTCGAACTGATCGACGTCGCCACCGAGTTCGGGGGCGAGGACCGCGACGACCTCGCCCGCCTCTCGGTGGAGGTGAAGCGGGCCACCGAGGTGCCGTCCCGGGACGTTCCCCCCGATGTGGTGACCATGAACTCCAAGGTCCGGCTGCGCGACCTGGATTCCGAGGAGGAGATGGTCTACACGCTCGTGTTCCCCATGGAGGCCCATGCCGCCGGAGGCGCCATCTCCGTCCTCGCCCCCGTGGGCACGGCGCTGCTCGGCTACTCGGCGGGCGAGGAGATCGAGTGGCCGGTGCCGGACGGCGTCCGCCGGATCCGCATCGAGGAGATCCTCTACCAGCCCGAGGCGGCGGGGGACTACCACCTGTAGCGGGAATCCGCGCCCCCGCCTAGTTCCCGTCGAGAGCGGCGGCCTGCTCCCGGGTGAGGATTCTCCGGGCCCGGGCCACCGCCGTCTGCCGCGGCTCCCCGCTTAGCGTGCGGAGGTAGGGATCGCGGGCCACGATGCCATCGGCCACCAGATCCGCCGCCACCGCATGGCTGATGGCCCGGATCTGTTCCCGCTGCTCCTCATCCGGTCGGGCCCGTCGCAAGGCCCGGTTCACGCGGCCGGTCAGATGATGGCCCACCCAGAGGGTCTGGTTGGCCGGAGACAGAACCCCCATGACCTCGGCCCGCTGCTGGGTGCGAAATTCCCAGTGCGCGGCGTTCAGGGCGTCGTGCTGCTCCTTGAGGGCGGCGGCTCGTCCCTCATCACCCGCTTCCTCGGCCGCCGCGATGGCCTGGGCCAGAGCCTGGCGCGCGGCGGTGCCCTGCGCGGGGTCCGCCTGATGGGCGGCCATGTTCGCCGCCCGCTGGTCCACCGCCCGCATGAACGCCACCAGCTCGTCGCCATCCACGTCGGTATGGATGATCATGTGGTCGAACTCGTCCTGCCGCTCCTTCTCCGCGATCTGGTCCAGTACGGCCTGCCGGTCGGAACTGGGCGCGATCCGGACCACCGCGGGCGGGGGAACTGTCGCGCATCCCGCCACCATCACCGCGCAGCCCAGGGCCGCCGCCATCGTTCCCCAATGGATCTTCGAGTTCTGTCGCTCACGCATCGTGCTACTCCTGTGTTCGCATGCAGGGCTCGGGCTCATCCGGCCCGAGCCGGGTTCTCGCGCGAACCTGACGCGATCCGCCCCGTGTGGCAAGAGCGATATCGTGAGGAAGGCACGGTTTCATCGTGGCTTGGACTGGCGGCCGCCATCCGGCTGGGGTAGAGTTCGGCCATGGAACGAATCACTATCCGACCCGACCAGTGCGGTGGACGCCCATGCATTCGCGGCATGCGGATTCGGGTGAAGGATGTCCTCGACATGCTGGCCGAGGGGGCCTCGCCGCAGGAGATTCTGGGCGATTTCCCGGATCTTGAGCCGGAGGACATCCGTGCCTGCATCGCCTATGCGGCGCGGTACATGGACCATCCCGTCCTCGTTTGAGTTCCACCTCAGAACGTCGGCCCGATGATCCAGGGCGCGAACTCCTCGTCGCCCAGCCCCTGGGCCTCGCTCTTGGTGGGCTCGCCGCCGGCCACGGCCACGATCGCCTCGAAGATGCGGGCCCCCACCTCCTCCACCGTCTCCTCGCCATCGAGCACGGTCCCCGCGTTGAGGTCCATGTCGTCCTCCATGAACCGGTACATGCCGGTGGTGGTGGCGATCTTGATGGTGGGCATGGGCTTGCACCCGAAGCAGCTCCCCCGGCCCGTGGTGAACACCCCCACCGTGCAGCCACCGGCGGCCAGACCGGTCATGGACACCGGGTCGTAGCCCGGGCTGTCCATGAAACCGAGCCCCGGGGTGTCGATGCCCTCGGCGTAGCGATACACGGCGGCCAGGGGCGCCTGTCCGGCCTTGGCGATGGCCCCCAGGCTCTTCTCGTAGATGGTGGTGAGCCCGCCCGCCTTGTTTCCGGGGGTGGGGTTGTTGTCGATGGTCGCCCCGTGCAGAC
>PXDE01000079.1 GCA_003566475.1 PVC group bacterium
CCTTGTGGGGGGCGCAGAGAAACTCGATGCCCACGCCCTCCTCCAGCGCCTCGTCCACCTCCTCGGAGATGGCGGGCATGTCCGGACGCTCCCGGCGGTAGACGATGGTGACCCGGCTGCCCAGACGCAGGGCGGTGCGGGAGGCATCCACGGCGGCGTTGCCGCCCCCGATGACCACCACCCGGCGGCCGAGGTCGGGCGCGGCGCCCCGGGCCACCTCCTCCAGCAGGTCGAGCGCGGACAGAACCCCCGGTCCGTCCTCGCCTTCGATCTGGCCAGGCCGGGCCTGCCAGGTTCCGATGGACAGGTAGAGGGCGTCGTGGGTCTGCTCCAGGTCGCGGATGGTGAGGTCGGCACCGATCTCCTGACCGCACCGGATGGTCACTCCGAGCTCCTCGATGACTCCGATCTCGCGGGCCAGCAGCCCCTTGGGCAGGCGGTATTCGGGGAGCGCGTACCGGAGCATGCCCCCGGGCTCGGGGCGCGACTCGTAGATGGTCACCTCGTGACCGAACAGCGCGAGGTAGAAGGCGGCGGTAAGTCCGGCCGGGCCGGCCCCCACCACCCCCACCTTGAATCCGCTGGCGGGCAGGCGGTCGGCCTGGAGGGTGGCCACGATGGCGTCCGCGTCGGCCGCCTCGAGGCAGCCGTCGGCCACGAACCGGTGGACCTCGCGCATGTTCAGCGGCCCGTCGATGGCGCGGCGGCGGCAGCGGTCCTCGCAGGGGTGCTGGCACACCCGTCCGGTCGAGGCGGGGAGCGGGTTGTCGAGCCAGATCAGTTCGGCCGCCTCCCGGGGCCGCCCTTCCTTCAGGAGCTGCATGAAGCCGGGGATGCGCATGTGGAGCGGGCAGCTGTTCTCGCAGGGGGCCAGGAACAGCTCGGCGCAGACCCCGGCCTCGCAGCGGCCCACGCGCACATGCTGCTCGTACTCGCGCCGGAAGTGGCGAAGCGTGGTGAGCACGGGGTTGGGGGCGGTCTGTCCGAGCCCGCACAGCGAGCATTCGCGGATCATCTGGCCCAGGTCCGACAGGCGGTCCAGGTCCTCGGGAGTCCCCTCCCCCCGGGTGATGCGGGTGAGCATGGTGAGAGCCTGGTCGAGCCCCACCCGGCAGGGCACGCACTTGCCGCAGGACTCGGAGCGGGAGAACTCGATGAAGTACCGGGCCACGTCCACCATGCAGGTGTCCTCGTCCATCACCACCATGCCCCCGGAGCCCATGATGGCCCCGAGGCCGGCCAGCGACTCGTAGTCCACCGGGGTCTGGAACAGGGCGGCCGGAATGCAGCCGCCGGAGGGCCCCCCGCTCTGGACCGCCTTCACCCGACGCCCGCCGGGACTGCCTCCCCCGATGTCATACACCAGGGTGCGCAGGGAGGTGCCCAGCGGCAGCTCGACCAGACCCGTGTTGCGGACCTTGCCCACCAGCGAGAACACCTTGGTGCCGGAGCTGCTGGAGGTGCCTGTCTCCGCGAACCAGGCCCCGCCCCGGGCCACGATGACCGGGATGTTGCACCAGGTCTCGACGTTGTTGATGTTGGTGGGCCGGCCCCACAGCCCCCTGGCCGCCGGATAGGGGGGGCGCGGACGCGGGCGTCCCGCCTTGCCCTCGAGGGAGGCGATCATGGCCGTCTCCTCCCCGCACACGAAGGCCCCCGCCCCCTCCACCAGCCGGAGATCGAACGCCATGTCGGTGCCGAAGATCCCCTCCCCCAGCAGCCCGGCCGCGCGGGCCGCGTCGATGGCTTTGCGCAGCCGCTCCACGGCCAGCGGATACTCGGCCCGGAGGTACACCACGCCCTCGGTGGCCCCGGTGGCGCAGGCCCCGATGAGCATCCCCTCCAGCAGCATGTGGGGATCGCTCTCGATCTCGTTGCGGTTCATGTAGGCGCCGGGGTCGCCCTCGTCCGCGTTGCAGACAAGCACCTTGTCGTCGGCGTCGGCCTTGGCGAGCAGGGCCCACTTGATGCCCGTGGGGTACCCCGCCCCGCCCCGGCCCCGGAGGTTGGACTTCTTCACCTCTTCGATCACCTCGGCCCGGTCGGGCATCTGCAGCGCCCGGTGCAGGGCCTCGTACCCGCCCACCGCGATGTACTCCTCGATGTCCTCGGGATTGATGAGCCCGCAGTTGCGCAGCACGATCTTCTTCTGGGCCCGGAAGAACGGGACCTCGTTCCAGAGCGGAATCTCCGGATAGCCATAGCCGAACACCACCTCGCGGGTGAGATGGTTCCAGTCCTCGATCCTGGCCAGGGCCAGCCGCGCGGGCACGGTGCCGACGGCCAGCGCCTCCACGATCTCCTCCGCGTCCTCAGGCCGCACCTTGTGGAGAATGACCAGGGGCTGGTCGGGCAGCCGCACGTTCACCAGCGGCTCCATGGCGCAGAAGCCGAAGCACCCCACCGGCCGCAGCGCGGCCTCAAACCCCTTGCGCCGCAGCGCCTCGGCCAGCGCGGCCTTCACCTCCGCCGCCCCGTTGCCGATGCCGCAGGTGCCCATGCCGACCCCGATCCGGGGCATACGGGGAAGCAGCCGGGCCCAGCCGCTGTCCCGGAGATCGTACAGGTTGTCGAGGGTCTGGATGCGCATGGGAACCTCCTAATCCTGGATCGACTCCAGGATCCGGTTCAGTTGCTGGTCGGTGACATGCCCGTGGATGCGCTCGTCGGCGGCCACCACCGGGGCCAGCGCGCACTGGCCGAAACAGGCCACCACCCGCACCGTGAGCTGGCCGTCGGGCGTGGTGAACGTCTCCTCGTCGGAATCCGTACCGGCGCCGGCCCGGCGCCTCAAAGTGTCGAGCAGATCCTTCGAGCCCCGGGTATGGCAGGCGGTGCCCCGGCAAACGGTGACCGTATGCCGTCCCTGCGGCCTGAGATTGAAGAACGAGTAGAAGGTGGCGACCCCGTAGATCTGTGACGCGGACAGCCCGGTTCGCTCGGCCACCAGGGCCAGGGTCTCGCGGGGAAGGTAATTGAGGGGATGCCGCTTCTGAACCTCCTCCAGAATGCCCAGCACATCGCCGGTCCGGTGCCCGAACCGGGCCACCACCTCGTCCACCTCGTCTGTCGGTACCGGGGCGAGCAGGGCGTCGTTCATGGGCGGGGACTCCGGGGGGGGGGGGTCAGATCATGGGGCCGGCCTTCGGCTTCGGGGCGCGTGTGCACCAGCCCCTCCACCACCTTCACCGCCTCGTTCACGGCGGCGGCGGTGAGGGGCGAAAGGCAGTCGGGTCGGTCGAACTGGCGGGCGGGGACGGCCACGGTCCAGGCCTCCGGTTCGCCGCCATAGGCGGAACGGGCCAGCGACAGCAGGCCGACGGGCTCGAGATGGTGGCCCAGCG
>PXDE01000569.1 GCA_003566475.1 PVC group bacterium
CAGCCAACGCTTCATGGTCGCCTCCACGGCCAGGGGATGCGCAGGTTCCCGGCCTGCAGGCAGCCTAGGGCACCGGTTCCGGGAGAGGCGAGCATGGAACCACTCCGTACCGGTAAAGAGAATGTCATGCGGCTTGCGCCCCCGGAAATCGCTTCCCCCGGCCGGGTAAGCGGGTATGCTGGAGTGTTTCATCCCGCGAACGAGGAGACCCGAGCCGCCATGTCCGACGCCCCCCTGCCCTACCGTGACCCGTCCCGGCCCCTGGAAGACCGCATCGAGGATCTGCTGGGCCGGATGACGGTGCCCGAGAAGATCTCGCAGCTTCTGTACATCAGCCCGGCCATCGACCGGCTGGGGGTGCCCGCCTACAACTGGTGGAACGAGTGTCTGCACGGGGTGGCCCGCAACGGCCGGGCCACGGTGTTCCCCCAGGCCATCGGCATGGCCGCCACCTTCGATGACGGCCTGGTGAAGACCGTGTTCCGGACCATCGCCCATGAGGCCCGGGCCAAGTACGCCCAATCCGTGCTGGCCGGCCAGCGGGGACAGTACCGGGGCCTCACCTTCTGGACCCCCAACATCAACATCTTCCGCGACCCCCGCTGGGGCCGGGGCCAGGAGACCTACGGGGAGGATCCCTATCTGATGACCCGCATGGGCCTCGCCGTGGTGAACGGCCTGCAGGGCGACGACCCGGAAACGCTGCTGACGGCGGCGTGCGCCAAACACTTTGCGGTGCATTCGGGCCCGGAGAAGCTGCGGCACGAGTTCGACGCCGAGGTGTCGGATCAGGATCTCCACGAGACCTACCTTCCCGCCTTCGAGGCGCTGGTGAAGGGCGGGGTGGAGACGGTGATGGGCGCCTACAACCGGGTCCGGGGCGAGCCCTGCTGCGGCAGCCGGTTCCTGCTCGTCGATCTGCTCCGCGAAGCCTGGGGCTTCCAAGGGCACGTGGTCTCGGACTGCTGGGCCATCCGCGACTTCCACACCCACCACAAGGTCACCTCGTCCCCCGAGGCGTCGGCGGCCTTGGCCCTGAAGATGGGCTGCGACCTCAACTGCGGCTGCGTCTACGAGGATCTGCCCGCCGCGTTCCAGCAGGGGCTGGTGAGCGAGGCGCAGATCGACACCAGCCTCCGCCGCCTGCTCTCCACCCGGTTCCGGCTGGGCATGTTCGACGAGACCGAGGCGAGCCTGCGGGAGATGGCGGCCGGCTGCGAGGTGGGGGGCGAGGCGCACCGGGCGCTGTCGCGGAAGACGGCGGCGGCCTCGATGGTCCTGCTCAGGAACCGCGAGGGCGTGCTGCCCCTGCGGACGGGCGGGCTCAATCTCTACCTGTGCGGCCCCAACGCGGCCAGCGTGGACGTGCTGCTCGGCAACTACGCCGGGCTCAACACCAAGCTCACCACCATCCTCGAGGGCATCGCGGGAGCGGTGGACGAGTCGTGCCGGATCTACTACAAGCCGGCCCTGCTCCGGGACGGGCCCAACCTCAACGGCCTCGACTGGTCGGTGGGCGAGGCCAAGGCCTGCGATGTGATCATCGGCGTGGCGGGCTGGGACTACAACGTGGAGAACGAGGAGGGCGACGCCATCGCCTCGCGGACCGTGGGCGACCGCGAGGACATCGGGCTGCCTCCGCACCAGTACGAGTACTTCCTGAAGGTGGCCAAGGAGGCCAAGAAGCCGCTGGTCCTGATCGTCTGCGCGGGCAGCGCGGTGTCGCTGGGCGAGCTGGCCGAGCATGCGGCGGCCATCCTGTACGCCTGGTACCCCGGCGAGGCGGGGGGCGAGGCGGTGGCCGACGTGCTGTTCGGCCGGGTGTCGCCCTCGGGCCGGCTCCCGGTCACCGTGCCCCGGGGCACGGCGCAGCTTCCGCCCTTCGAGGACTACGCCATGGAGGGCCGCACCTACCGGTTCCTGCGTGAGGATCCCGAGTTCCCGTTCGGGTTCGGCCTCGGCTACACCACGTTTGCCTACGCCGACGCCACGGCCGAGCCGGCGCAGCCGAAGGCGGACCAGACGGTGACGGTTTCCGCCACCGTGACCAACACCGGAAGCCGCGACGCCGACGAGGTGGTGCAGGTGTACCTGCGCGACCTCGAGGCCAGCGTGCGGGTGCCGGTGGCCAAGCTGGTGGGCTTCCGCCGGGTTCACCTCAAGGCCGGCGAAAGCCGCCGGGTCGAGTTCGAGATGTCCCCCGATCACATGGCGGTGGTGAAGGAGGACGGCAGCCGGGCCATCGAGCCGGGGCGGTTCGAGGTGGAGATCGGCGGGTGTTCCCCGGGGCGGCGCGGTCAGGAGCTGGGCGCCCCGGCGCCGGCCATCGCGGAGTTCGTCCTTGGCTGACCCCGCTCCAGAACCCAAGAGGCCCGAGCGTCCCGTCTCGGGCCTGGAGCAGTCCAGCCTGGGCCTTCAGATCGCGGCCGGATTCGGTCTGTTCGTGGGCCTCGGGTACTGGACGGACCATCGTCTGGGCACCACTCCGGTGCTGGTGGTCGTCGGCCTGGTTCTGGGCCTGGCCTATATGGTGTACGAGCTGTGGAAGCTGGCCCGGACGCCGACCAAGCCGCCGAGGCCGGAGGGGGCTGGCCGCGACCAACCGCCTCCGCAGGGGAAGTGACCAGGCAAGAGGGCTACTCCCTATAGAGCAACATTTCCCTATAGAGCAACCTTGCCTGTCTTGGATCCATCCACCGGACCACGCCGTCCTGTGTCACGCTCAGCTGAATCTGAATCGGCAGATCGGAGTTCCGGAACACCGCCTCGGCCATGGCTCGGCCCATGGGGGTTCCGCTGTCGCCGGGGTGGATGGTGATGCCCCGGAAGTCCGACAACCCATCCTCTCCGCCCTCGTGGAACCCGATCTGCCCGATCCACCCCCCCAGCCTGTGGAACAACCAGAGTCTCACCTTGGGCCCGATCCTCTCCAGGGAAACGGTTTCGGGGTTCGTGCGGAACTGGCCATGCTCACGGTACAGCCCCCGTTCGTTCTGAAGGTAGAGGGTGAACACGCCACCGGCATTGCCGAACTCGGAGGTATCCGAGGACAGAGCGAGGTCGGGAATGCCGTCACCATTGAAATCCGCGATCAACCGGAAGCGTTCACCGCAATGGAGGGGGCCCCTGGGCGAGGGCACCATCGAGGGATCGGGGATCCACTCCGATGCCCGGGCGGACAGTCCGAGCATCGCGACGAGAAGAACGGGGAGTGCCAGTTTCATGATGCCTCCAGAATAGTCGGCTGGCCTCCTCGTGTCCAGAGCGAAGGGAGTCGCGGATGGGGGGGAGGCTGCCCGCTCGGAGACACCGCTCGTGCTCCTGCCGGAGGCGGAACGGAGC
>PXDE01000591.1 GCA_003566475.1 PVC group bacterium
ATGGGGTCAGGCCTTTACCCTTGCCATCCCGCACGTCTTCCACCGTATTCAGCGCCTGATTGGGGTCGGATGGAAAGGGTAAAGGCCTGACCCCTCGCCATCCAGAGCCATAGGAAAAGACCGTGCCTTGGGGCGTACGGCGGGGGCGGGCGGTGGTGTCAGTCGGCCTTGCGCTTCAGGGCCTCGGGGGCGAGGCCACGGGAGCGGGCCCGATAGTCGGTGGCGGTCATGCCGGTGGCCCGTCGGAAGGTCACGGCCAGGCGGACCGGACTTCCGAACCCGGCGATCTCCGCGATCTGCTGGGCGGAGAGGTCGGTGTCGGTGAGGAGGGCCTTGACCTTCTGAATGCGCACCGCCTCGATCTCCTTCCGGGGACTGGTGTGGAGGCTCTTCCGGAACCGGAGCTCCATGGTGCGGCGGTTCATCCCGAGGTGCCGGGCCACGTCGCTTACTTTCACCGGTTCGCCGGCGTGGTCGCGGATATACTCCATGGCGTCGCGCACCACCTCGTCCTCGATGCCCAGCACATCGGTGGACCGCCGCATCTCCACCCGCGAGGCGGGAATGAGCACGGGAAAGGAGGGGCGCCGGCCGCCTTTCCGTAGCCGGCCCAGCGCCCGGGCCGCCTCGTAGCCCACCTGTTCGCCCGGGGTGACCACGCTGGACAGGGGGGGGTCGCTCAGCTCGCAGTTCAGCACGTCGTTGTCGACCCCCAGAATGGCGAGGTCCCGGGGCACCCGGAGGCCCGTGGCCTGGGCCGCCTCGGCTAGGATCCGGGCCGTGTTGTCCTCCGCGCAGAGCACGGCCACCGGTTTCTCCAGTCCGTTCAGCCAGTCCAGCAGCTTTGGGCTGAACTCCTTGCTCATGATGTAGTCCGACCAGTAGTCCGGGCCGAGATTGCCCCGGTAGACCGAGACCTCGATGCCCTCCCGGGCCATCCGGGCTTCGAACCCCTCCCGGCGCTCCTTCGCGTAGTGCAGGTCGTAGGAGGTGATGAACCCCACGTGACGGAACCGCTTGGCCAGGAAGTGCTCGGCGGCCACTTCGCCCACCGACCGGTTGTCCACGGTGACCAGGGGCCGCCCGTCCGGGGGCATGGCGGTGGAGATGTTGACGAACGGCACCCCCCGCCGTTCCAGGAGGTCCTTGTATTCGTCGTCCCGGGTTCCGAACAGCCCCAGAACCCCCTGGGGATCGAACTGGTCGAGCACCCGCTCCGCATGGGACCAGTGCGGGATGTTCCGGACCCGCCATCCGAACTGACGGGCGTAGCAGATCACCCCCCGCGTGGCCGACCGGGCATACGAGATGCCCACCGGCAGCACACAGGCGATGCGGATGGGAGCGCCTTTTCTCACGCCTTGAGTACGCTTCTTCATGGTTCCTTGTCTCCCCCGTGCGGAGGCGGCGGATCGCCTCCGCACGGGCCTCCGAAATTTTGAATTTGCGAACATACAAACCCGGAACCGGTCCTGGCGCAAGCCCGGATTTCCTCGGAAGGGGTCAGGCCTTTATTTTTACCTTCATGCCTGTGCTTGCGCTCTGAGCGCACGGAGGTGCAAGGAATGTCAGGAATCAAGGACTGACCCCTTGCCCTGACCCCCTGCCGGAGCTAGGCGCGGGTGATCGCCGACACGTCCATCACGGCGAGCTGGCGGTCGGCCTCGCCGGGGCAGTCGAAGCAGATCCGGCCCCCGGTCCGGTCCCATCGGGGATGCAGGTCGCACCGGACCGCGCCCAGGCCGCGCAGGCCGGCCGGGTAGGAAAATGCCCCCAGATGGCGGGCCGCCTGGCGGCGGGTGTCGTAGATCCAGAGATTCTGACACCGCTGCGCATCCGGGTAGGTATCGGTGAGGATGAAGCGCCGGTCGGGCGAGTAGCTGCAGTGTCCGTCCCGGGTGAGGATGCCGGGCGCCACCGGTTCGACCTCCGAGGTGCGGTCCCGGAAGAGCCAGAACCCGTCCTCCCCGCCGGCCGGCCGGGCCCAGGCCAGCAGGTGGTCCGGGTCGCGCCAGTCGAAGTGAGAGACCAGATCGTCGCCACAGAGCAGATGGAGGTCCGATCCGTCGGCGTTCACGGTGAACAGGCGGTCGTGGAACGGACGCCCGGAGCCCGGCCGAGGCCAGCGGAGCAGAAGGAACAGGCGGCGGCTGTCCGGGGCGAAGGTGGGGTGTTCGATCCGGAGCGGCCGCCCCGCCATCGACGGCGGCGGATCGAAGGCCGCCAGCTCGGCCAGGCTCAGCACCAGCCGGCACGAGCCGGTGGCGAGGTCGATCATCCACAGGCCATCGTCGTCCGGCGCGGGGATCTCCGTCGAGCGGTCGGCGCCGCCGGCGTAGCCGACCAGCGGCCGTCCCCGGGCCAGCCGGGCATGGCTGACCGACACCGCCCGCCGGCCGTCCGGCGAGACGTTGTACAGGCTGCGGGGAAGGTGGCGGCGCGTCCCCGTGGCGAGGTCGTGCACCACGCCGACATGCCGACCGTCGACCCGGTCGTTGTAGAGAATCGCCCGGTCCGCATCGGCGGGGTGCCATTGCAGCATGCAGCCCTGCTGCCAGTTCCAGGCCAAGGTCTCGGCCACGGTCTCCGCGATGCCCGAGGCCGGGTCGATCACCTGGATCCGCGCCGCCTCGTCAGGCCCCGGGAGGCGGCGGGTCTCCTCCGCCTCCACGCAGAGCATCCGCGTCCCGTCCCCCGACCAGGGCGGTTTGTCGTAGTAGCCGAAGAAATGGGATCGCGGGCCCCGGGTCACGAGCTGCCAGGGCAGCGTGGCCGGTTCGGACGCCTCCCACAGATCGTCCGCGCCGAACTCGAGGCAGCAGGAGCCCCGGATCTGGATGCATTCGGGGCAGAGCAGGCAGTCGCCCATCCGAACCGCGTCCGGCTTCCCGCAGCGGGTGCAGCGGGCGGTGGGGTCGGGGGCGGGGGCGGCATGCATGGACGCAGAATACGGTCTCGCCCGGGCCCGGGCCAGCCGCGATCCCTGCCGGACACGGTTCGCCGGTCTCTCCGGGTTGCGGCACCCCGGGGGTCGTGGCTATAGTCGCGGGCGCGCCGGGCCCTTCCGGCCGGGAGCCATCGAGTGGACACCACGCATCACGATCCAGACCCTGGGGACACGCTGCGGGAGGCGGGACGGCCCGGAGGACTGCCGGGCAAGGGGGACCGCCTCGGCGAGTTCGAGGTGCTGGAGCCGATCGGCCATGGCGCGTCCACCGTCGTGTACCGGGCCCGGGATGCCACCGGACACGAGGTCGCGCTCAAGGTGTTCGTGAGCCGCCCCGGCGATCCGCCCAACCTGGCCGAGCGCTTCCATCGCGAGGTCGCGGCGACCAAGAACCTGCGCAAGCACCCGCACATCCTCACCGTGTATGGGTCGGGCCAGGAGCCGCCGTGCCACTATCTGGTGATGGAGTATGTGCCGGGCCGGAGCACTCTCCAGGACCGGATGGGCGAGCCCATGGTTCTGGAGGAGGCGCTGCGGATCGTCGTCGCGGTGGGCCAGGCTCTGCAATACGCCCACACCCACCGGATCATCCATCGGGATGTGAAGCCCGCCAACATCCTGCTCGACGAGTTCGGACGCCCCCGGGTGGCCGATTTCGGTGTGGCCGCCCTCAACGCCCTGCCTTCGGTGACCCAGCAGGGCGCGCTGGTGGGCACGCCTCTCTACATGTCTCCGGAGCAGGCCGCCGGCGACAAGCCGGTGCCCGCCAGCGATCTGTATTCGCTGGGGGTGATCTTCTACCAGATGGTGACCGGCCGCGTGCCGTATCCCCGGGACCACCTGGGGTCGACCCGGGACGTGCTGCGCGCGGTGCGGGAGGACATGCCGGCGAACCCGGAACGCGTGCGGTCGGGGCTGCCGCCCGGATTCGGGGCGGCCATGCTTTGGGCCCTGGCCAAGCGTCCGGACGACCGTCCGGAATCCGTGGCGGCCTGGCTGGCCGAGCTGGAGGCGACCGCGAAGGGCCAGGGGCGACGGACCTGGGGGGGCGACCGCTGGCGGCCGGGAGGCCTGGTCCGGGCGGGACGGATCGCCGGACTGGCGCTGGGGCTGGGCCTCGCCGGATTCCTGCTGTGGGCCGGCGAGCGGAAGGTGGCCCGGCAGGCCCACCTGGAGACCCTTCCTCGGCTGGCCCAGCTCGAGGACGCGCGGCGGCGGCTGGCCGACCCCGCCGCCTTCGCCGCGGATGGCGACCACCATCCGCCCGGCGGGGCGTCCATCCGCGAGGCCTGGCGGAAGACCGACCTCGGGGAGTTCGACGCGGCGCGGCGCCTGGCCACCGAGGCGGTCGAGGCGGGCGACGCCGAACACTGGATTCCGAATCTGCATGCCGCGAGCCGGACCCTGGCCCGGCTTCCCGATCTGGACCCTCCCCATCTGTGGTTCCGGGAAGTGGCCACGGCGGCGGCCGCCCCGCCGGCCATGGCGGAGATGGCCCGGCTGGAATGGGCCTGGTTCGGCGGCGGGGAGGTGGACCAGATCGACGAACGGCCCCGGGCCGCCGACCCTCCTGGCTTGCGGGCCTACCGGGAGGGCATGCTCGCGCTCATCGGCGGCGACCGGGAGGCGGCCCGGCGGGCCCTCGAGGCCGCCGAGCGCCTGGGCGACGCCCGGGACGCCGAATGGGTCCGCTGGGTGCGGGAGACCTACGCCCCATGAAGGCCGCCCGGATGCGGGGCCTGCTCCTGCTGGGCGCGCTGCTGGCCCTGCTGGTCGCGGCCGAGTACGTGACCCTGTCCGCGGTGAGGGAAGGACGGGCCTGCCGGGCCCACCTCTCGCGGGTCTGGGCCGCGCTGGAGGCGTATCAGGAGCGGTGGGGCCATTTCCCGGCGGCGGCCTTCTTCCCCCAGGACGGGCTGGCCCGCGACGACCTCGCGACGTTGCTGGGGCCCTACGGACTGGCCCCGGAATATCTCCGGTGCCCGGCCAGCGGCCTCGACAAGGGCGTGGCCTCCCACTTCATCTGGAACTCCGCCTGGAACGGACGCCGTCCGGATCCCGGGGCGCCGGCGGAATGGCTGCTGATCGAGGTTGAAGCCCTGTCCGACCGGGTGCCCCGGCCCCACCTGTTCTTCTACCAGGCCCTGTTTACCGACGGTTCCGTCCGCCTGCTTCGCACGCCGCCGTCCGAGCTGGTCGGCAGGGGGGAATGAGCCCCCTTCTTGGCCTCCGGTCGCTACTCGTCGCCTTCCTCCTTCTTCGCCTCCGCCGCCTTCGCGGCCGCCTTGGCCCCCGGTTTGGGCGCGAGCACCATGGTCAGAAACCGTCCCATCAGGTTCGGCGACTGGTCGATCTTGGCCACGTCCTGCAGGTCGTTGGCCACCCGCTGGAGCACCACGAATCCCAGATCCTTGTGGGCGTTCTCGCGGCCCCGGAAGATGAGGGTGCACTTGATCCGGTGCCCCTCGGCCAGGAAGTCCCGGATGTGCCGCATCTTGGTCTCGTAGTCGTGTTCCTCCACGTTGACGTGGTACTTGACCTCCTTGACCGTGGATCCCCCCTGGTTCTTCCGGGCCTGCCGCTCCTTCTTGCTCTGCTCGTAGCGGAACTTCCCGTAGTCCATGATCTTGCACACGGGGGGACGCGAGGTCGGGGCGACCTCCACGAGGTCGAGACCCCGGGACTGGGCGATGCGCTGGGCCTCGCGGGTGTTCATCACCCCGAGCTGCTCGCCCTTCTCGTCGATGAGGCGGATCTCGGGGATGCGGATCATGTCGTTGACCCGGGTCCGCGGCTGCTGCGGACCTTGATTTCGGTTGAAGGGCGGGATAGCGCGTTCCTCCTATGCGGGTGGGTGTCTCATGCCGGAATGGCGGGGCTCAGTCGGCCGCGGCGGCCTCCGGAGCCCGGGCGCCCGGCTGGCCGACCTCGGCCAGCATGCGGGCAAAGGATTCTGGATCGGTGGTCTCCTGGTGGCCGTCCCCATGGCGGCGCCAGGTGATGTGTCCGGTCTCGGCCTCCTTAGGGCCGAGAATAAGCAGGTAGGGCACGCGGTCCATGCGGCCGCGGCGGATCTTGGCCCCCAGCTTGTCGGGCTGCTCGTCCACCCTGGCCCGGAACCCCTTGGCCTGCAGCCCGTCGGCCACCTGGCGGGCGAAGGGGATCTCGGCGTCGGTGAGGGGCAGCGCCCGCACCTGCTCGGGGGCCAGCCACACCGGGAACGCCCCGCCGTAGTGCTCGACCAGGATGCCGAAGAACCGCTCGATGCTGCCGAACAGGGCCCGGTGCACCATGTAGGGCCGGTGCTCCTTCCCGTCGGGACCGGTGAACACCAGGTCGAACCGCTCGGGCAGGTTGAAGTCGAACTGCACCGTGCTCATCTGCCATTCCCGGCCGATGGCGTCCTTGATCTTGAGGTCGATCTTGGGCCCGTAGAACGCGCCGCCGCCCGGGTCCACCTCGTAGGGGATGCCCTGGGCCTTCAGCGCGGCCTCCAGGGAGGCCGTGGCCTGCTCCCAGCGGGCCTCGTCGCCCACCGCCTTCTCGGGACGGGTGGCCAGGTAGGCGGTGATCTGGTCGAACCCGAAGGTCCGCCACATGTCGTGGGCGAAGCGGATCACCTCCCGGATCTCGTCCTCGATCTGATCCGGGGTGCAGAAGATATGGGCGTCGTCCTGAGTGAATCCCCGCACCCGCAGCAGCCCGTGCAGCACCCCGCCCTTCTCGTAACGGTACACGGTGCCCAGCTCGGCCCAGCGCAGGGGCAGGTCGCGGTAGGACCGCTTGCGGGTCTGGTAGATCTCGATGTGGAAGGGGCAGTTCATCGGCTTGATGAAGTACGCCTGCCCGTCGATGTCCATGGGGGCGTACATCCCCTCGCGGTAGAAATCGAGATGGCCCGAGGTCTCCCAGAGGTGGGCCTGGCCGATGTGCGGCGAGTACAGCAGCTCGTAGCCGCCCTCGTAGTGCTTCCGGCGCCAGAACTCCTCGATGATGGACCGGATGCGGGCGCCCCGGGGGTGCCAGTGGACCAGGCCCGGCCCCACGTCCTCGCGGATGCTGAACAGGTCAAGCTCCACGCCCAGCTTGCGGTGGTCGCGCCGTTTGGCCTCCTCGACCTGGTGCAGGTGGGTCCGCAGCTCCTTCTCGGTGGGGAACGCGGTGGCGTACACCCGCTGGAGCATGGGATTGGTCTCCTTGCCCCGGTAGTACGACCCGGCCACGGACTGGAGCTGGAAGGCCCTGATCTGGCCGGTGCTCTCCACATGGGGGCCCCGGCAGAGGTCCGTGAACTCCCCGTTGCGGTAGAAGGTGATCGCCTCGTCCTCGGGGATGTCGGCCAGCCGCTCGATCTTGTAGCGCTGCCCCATGTCCCGGATCATCCGCTCCGCCTCGGCCCGGCTCACCTCGATCCGCTCGAAGGGCTGGTCCTCGGCGATGATCCTCTTCATCTCCGCCTCGATCTTCGGGAAGTCCTCGGGGGTGAGGCGGTCCGGGAGGTCGAAATCGTAGTAGAACCCCTCGTCGGTGGGCGGGCCGATATCGAGCTGCACGTTGTCGTACAGCCGGCAGACCGCGGTGGCCATGACATGCGCCGCGCTGTGGCGCATGCGGTAGAGCTCGGGCTGGTCCGCGATCTTCATCGGGACCGCGGATCGTCAGAAGTCATAGGCCAGAAATTCACGCGGGATAATCAGCTCCGGAATACGGGAATGGTGGGCGATACAGGACTCGAACCTGTGACCTCTTCCATGTCAAGGAAGCGCTCTAACCAGCTGAGCTAATCGCCCCGAGGGCAAAACCATGGTGCGTTGTACCGGGTGGGCCGCGTGCTGTCAATCGGCCCGCGAGGCGCCCGGCGCCGAAGAAGGGGTGTTCAGGGTTCAGGGTTCCGCCGGATAGGGGGCGAGACACGGGGCGGTGCGGGCTCCGATTCTGGATTTCGGATTGTGGATGGTGGATTGGGCGAGGGCGGACCCGTCGCCGTTCGCTATCGACATCGATTCTTGCGGCTCGGACGGGGGCCCGGGAGAACCGCAGAATGTCGAATGTCGAGGGAAGGCATCCGCCGGACCTGCGACAGGGCGGTGTCTCAGAGCAGGTGGACTTAAACGACCACGATCGTAGGTACCTAAGACACATGTGCGCAGGTGAAATAAGTGGCAACGATCGTAGCAGACTATGTCACCCCGCATGGGCGGGACTCGCGACAAATCACCCTCTTTTGCAGGGAATTACGGATGGTATGGAAATAGATGCCAACGATCGTGGGCAGATAAGACACGCCCGTTGACGGAAATAGTTGCCTACGATCGTAGAGGACTAAAGCACAGATGGAGAGGCGTGCGGGGGACGGGAGCGTGGGATGGCCATGGGCATCGGGAGGCATCAGAATCCGGTCGCGCGAGAACGGAGACGCGGACCCCGGCGCGAAGCCCCCTGAGCCCTGAACACCGCGTCTCCCAAGGCTCAGGCCTCCCCACGGCCCGCCGGGCACCGGCGCGAAAAATCGTGGCTCATCCATGTTGCGTGGCGCCGGCCCCGCCTGCGGCCTCCTTCAGCCAGGCGAGCTGGGCCTCGCGGCCGGGGTCGGTCCCGTCGAGCTGCCGGGTGTAGGCGGCCTCCAGCCAGCGCCCCACCTCCGGGCCCGGGCGGACTCCCGCCGCCAGCACGTCGTGACCGGTGATCCACCGGGCCGGCAGCACCGGCTCGGCCGCGATCTCGGCCTGGACCTCCCGCAGCCGCCCGTAGTTGGACAGGTCGCCATGGCAGCTCAGGCAGTCCACCCGGTGCAGTTCCATCTGGGTCTCGAACGTGGGGTCGGCCACCAGGCGGCGGAGGGTCGCCTTCCGCATGTTCGGCACGTCCATGAACCGCATGTGCCCCGCCACCACATGCGCCACCTCGTCGATCACCCGGTTCGGGTAGCGCAGCCGACGCAGAATGGCCTCCGCCATGCGGGCCCCGACCTCCGCATGGCCGGAGAACCGGATGCGCATGCTCCCGTCGGGTTCGACCGCCTCCTCGTAGGTCAGCGGCTTGCCCACGTCGTGGAGAACCACCGAAAGGGCCAGGGGCAGGGAAGGGGAGGTCAGCTCGTCCAACATCAGCGCGGTGTGGGTGAAGACATCGCCCTCGGGATGGAACTGCGGCGGCTGCTCGCACCCGTCCATGGCCGCCACCTCGGGCAGAAAGATCTCCAGCAGGCCGGTCTCCAGCAGCCGCCGGAGCCCCTGGCCGGCCCGGGGGGATTCCGTGAGGATCCGGCTGAACTCGTCCCGGATGCGCTCCGCGCTGATCGCCCGCAGCCCTTCGGCCTCCGCCCGGATGGCCGCTTCGGTGTCCGGATCGAGGCCGAACTCCAGGACCGACGCGAACCGCACCGCCCGCAGCAGGCGCAGGTAATCCTCGCGGAACCGGTCGGCCGGGGTTCCGATGGCCCGGATGACGCGTCGACGCAGATCCGCCTCGCCCCCCACCAGATCCTGCACCGTGCCGGTCAGGGGGTCGTAGAAGAGGGCGTTCACCGTGAAGTCCCGCCGACGGGCGTCGTCCTCGGCCGTGCCCGGCTCGACCCGGTTCGGATGGCGCCCGTCGCGGCTGCCCACATCGCGCCGGAACGTCGCCACCTCGATCTCCCGCCCGCCCAGCCGGACCTGCACCACCAGGAAGCTCCGGCCGAACCCGTGGGCCCCCGGAAACAGGGCCTCGACCTGTTCCGGCCGGGCCGAGGTGGCCACATCCAGGTCCTTGGCCTCGCGGCCCAGCAGCAGGTCGCGCACGCAGCCACCCACCCACCAGGCCTCGTGCCCGGCCGCGCGCAGCCGCCGCACCACCTCCGTGCCCGCCGCCTTCAGATCCTCCGGTAGACTCATCCGCCCATGGTAGCTGATCCGAGGCCCGGGTCGAGACCCCTCGCGCCCCCCCGCCGCCCCGTAGAAACGGCATCTTGCCGTTTCCCCAGCGTGCTGTCTCCTCCCCCTGTTCCGGCGGACCTCCCACGCCCGCGGCCGCGACTGATAGCCATCTAGAGGTCGTGCCAAAAAGGCTCCGGTCAGCGATACTCCCCCTGGGCCCATTGCAACACAAACCCGAGGAGAGACGACATGACCGGAGCCGAGGAGAGACTGTACGTGGGAGCGGACCTGCATGGCAACAACGTGGTGCTGTCGGTGCTCGACGCCGCGGGCGCGAAGGTGTGGGAGCGCCGGGTGAAGGCCCGGCTCGACACGGTGCTGCGGGCGCTCGATCCGATCCGGGACCGGGTGGCCGCCGTGGGCGTGGAGTCCACCTACAACTGGTACTGGCTGGTGGACGGGCTGCTGGAGCGGGAGCTCCCGGCGATGCTGGCCAACCCGTCGCGGCTGAACCCGTACAAGGGGCTGAAGGCCACCGACGACTTCGCCGACGCCCGGTGGCTGGCCGAGCTGACGCGGCTGGGGGCGTTCCCGGCGAGCTACATCTGCCCGGAGCCGCTTCGGGGCATGCGCGACCTGCTGCGGCGGCGGCTGCTCCTGGTGGAGATGCGCACCGGGCTGCTCAACAGCCTGGGGGCGCTCCGGGCCCGGCACGGGCTCGACCAGGGCATGGAGGCGGGCCGGTGGACGAAGGCCCAGGCGGAGATCATGACCGACCAGGCCGACCGGCTGGGCGAGGCCATCCTCAAGGCGGAGAAGCTGGTGCTGGAGGCCGTGCGGCCGACCCCCGACCTCCGCCGGATCATGACCGTGCCCGGCCTGGGCCAGGTGCTGGGGATGACCGTGCTGCTGGAGAGCGGGGACTTCACCCGGTTCGCGGGGGCCGGCCACTACGCCTCCTACGCCCGGACGGTGAAGAGCACGCGCACCTCCAACGGCAAGGTCAAGGGGAGCAACAACGCCCGCAACGGCAACCCGCATCTGGCCCGCGCCTTCGCGGAGGCGGCCCACCACGCCTCCCGGCACTACCCCCGGATCGCGAAGTGGTTCGCGGGCAAGGCCCGCCGGCGCCCGAAGCCGGTGGCCTGGAAGGCGCTGGCCTCGAAGCTGGCCAAGGGAACCTGGCATGTGATGAACGGAGAGGACTTCAGCATGGAGAGACTGTTTGGATAGACGTCGGACGCGGCGGCGGGAGCCATGCAGGGGTCTGGAACCATCCGGAGACTGATTGGACCGCCGCCGCCCCGACACGGGCCTCGCGCCCTCCAGCCGAATCCGCGATGGGCCCCCGGCCCACGCCGCCAAGGGACCGGACCGGCCCGCCTCCGGGCGGGCGCAGCCATACACAACTGAATCGGCGGGACACCGGGGCACACAGACGGCTTTCAGGCCCGCCTCCGGGCGGGAGGGGACGGCCAACCTCCGGACACACCGTGTCCGGACCGCCGATCCCTGGAGCCAGATGGATGACAGGAACCCGTCCACATCAGGAAAGCCAGCGTGGACCACGAGGGGTTCGAGCGGGGGGTGGACCCGGACGAAGTACAACCGTAGAATGGAGAACCCTGATTCAGGGCGCTTGGGTGAGTTTTTGTGTCTTGACCGGGACCTCTAATGGATGACCCCTGACCACGGCCCCCATCCGATCCGGCTTGGCCCCACGCCGATTCTCCGTAGACTATGCCCATGCCTTCGCCACCGAATCCTGCCGGTTTCCCGGTCGTCGCCCAGCCGGACGTGCTGGTCGTGGGGGGCACTTCGGCGGCGGTGGCCTGCGCGCTGGCCGCCCGGGAGGCCGGCGCTTCGGTGTTCCTGGTGGCGCCCCGCCCCTATCTGGGCGACGACATCTGCGCGGCATTCCGGTTCTGGCCCTCCGCTCCCGCCACCGGCCTGGCGGCCGAGGTGTTTGGCTCCGGCGCGGTTCCGCCCACGCCGCTGCATGTGAAACTCACCCTCGAACAGCGCATGGTCGAGGCCGGAATCCCCTTTCTCCTCCAGGTGTTTCCCTGCGCCCTCCTCCAGGACGCGCGGGGACGGACGGGAGGGGTGCTGCTGGCCAACCGGACCGGTCGGCAGGCCATCCTGGCCCGGACCGTGGTCGACGCCAGCCTCGACGGCCTGCTCTCGCGCCTGGCCGGCGTGCCCGGCGCCCGCACCCCTTCGGGGCCCATCCCGATTCTGCACACCACGCTGTGCGAAGGCGGGGGGGCCGCCGCGTCCGGCCCGGACCTGCTCGCCGAACCGCCGGGGTTCGCGGGCCCCGACGTTACGCTCAGCGCCCGGACGTATCGCCTGACCGTCGATGCGGGGGACGGATCGCCGTCCGCCCTGGCCGCCGCCGCGACGGAGGCGTCCGCCCGCTGCTGGGTCAAAGGCGAGTACCGCCACCAGTCGGTGCTGACTCCCGCGCCGGAGGCCCCCCCGGCGGCGACGATCCCGGACCCCGAGAGCTGCGAAGTCGGGCCCGGGCGGTTCGCCCTGTCCGAGGCGGTGGCGCTGCCGGGCGACGGCCAGGCCGCCCTGACCGATCCGGTGTCCGCCATGACGGCGGGGACGGCGCTGGGAGCCTGGCTGGGAGGCCGGAATCCTCCGGAGGCCGACCGCGGTTCCCTGCGCGCCGTCTGCGCGGGGGCCCGGCCGCTGCCCTCCGGCGAGCTGCGCACCCTGCGCGACGCGCTGCGGCCGGGACAGGCGGGGGATATGCGGATCGAGCTCGATGCGGACGCCCTGCCGGTCCTGGGCCGGTTCGACGTGGTGGTGGCGGGCGGCGGCACGGGCGGGGTGTCGGCGGCCATCGGCGCCGCCCGGACCGGAGCGTCGGCCGCGATCCTCGAGATCACGTCGGGCCTGGGCGGCGTGGGGACCATGGGGCAGATCGCCAGTTACTGGTTCGGGAACCGGGTGGGCTGGACGTCGGAGATCGACCGGGGCGTGGCCGGGCTGGAGACGAATCCCGTGTACGCCAAGGGAACGGGCAAGTGGTCGGTGGCGGCCAAGTCCGCGTGGTATCTTCGGACCGCCCACGGACTGGGGGTCTCGATCTGGTTCCACACCGTGGTGGCGGGGGTATGGGTGGACGGCGGCCGGGTGCGCGGCGTGGTGGTGGCGGGCCCGCTGGGCTATGGCCTGGTCGAGGCGGGCTGCGTGGTGGACAGCACCGGCTGCTCGGACATCCCCGCCGCGGCGGGCGCCCCCACCGTGAGCATCGGCGCCGAGCATCTGGCCGTGCAGGGGACGGGGCTGGCCGGGATCGACCCCGGCCGCGAATACCGCAACTCGGACCACGACTTCTCCGACGACACCGACATCGTGGACACCACCACCTTCCTGGTCGCGGCCAAGCTGAAGTTCCGGGGCGCGTTCGACTGCGGCGAGCTGGTGGACTCCCGGGAGCGGCGGCAGATCGTGGGCGACGCCACCCTGGGACCGGCGGATTTCCTCTACGAACGCCGGTTCCCGGACACCATCTGCATCGCCTCCTCCAATTTCGACTCGCACGGGTTCACCATCCATCCCGTGTTCCACCTCATCCCCCCCGACAAGCAGCGCCTCTGGGCCGATGTGCCCTTCCGGTGCCTCCTGCCCCGGGGCCTGGACGGGGTGCTGGTGACCGGGCTCGGGGTGAGCGCCCACCGCGACGCCCTGCCCGTGATCCGCATGCAGGCCGACGTGCAGAACCAGGGCTACGCGGCCGGCCGGGCGGCCGCCATGTCGGCCCGGGCGGGAATCCCGGTGCGGGACATCGATGTCAAGGCGTTGCAGCGTCATCTCGTCGACATCGGCAACCTGCCCGAGCGGGTGCTGACCGACCGCGACTCCTTCCCGCCGACGGACGACACGCTGCGCGAGGCCGTGGAGACCGGTGGGGACCGGCTGCGCGGGCTGGCCCTGATCTTCGCCCTGCCGGACCGGGCGCGCCCCTTCGTCCGCGACGCGTTCGCGCGGGCGGCCTCCGGCGAGAACCGCGTCCGCCTGGCCCAGATCCTGGCCCTGCTGGGCGACGGCGACGGCGCGGACGTGCTGGCCGAATCCGTGCGCGCGGCGACTTGGGACGAAGGATGGAACTTCCGGGGCATGCACCAGTTCGGGATGTCGCTCTCCCCGCTGGACGCGCGCATCATCGCGCTGGGCGAAGCCGGCGGCCCCGACGCCTGGCCGGCGCTCCTGGGCAAGATCGCCACCCTTCCGGCGGATCCCGCGTTCTCTCATTGCCGGGCCGTGGTCATGGCCTGCGAGGCGCTCCACCGGCGGCACCCCGACCCCCGGGCCGCCCCGGCCCTGGCCGCCGTGCTGCGGCGGCCCGGCCTGGGCGGACACGCCCAGCGCGATATCCGGGCGGCCCTCGCCTCCCTCACCGACGACCCCAACGAGAACCTTCACCGCAATCTGGCCCTGCGCGAGATCCATCTGGCCCGGGGCATCCTCCGCTGCGGCGATCCGGACGGCATCGGGGCCGAGGTGCTCCGGGCCTACGCCGACGACCGGCGGGGGC
>PXDE01000091.1 GCA_003566475.1 PVC group bacterium
AAGGACGAGCGGGCGGGCGAGGCCGGGATTCCCGGGTGGGGCGAGGACGCCGCCGGCGGGAAGCCCCCATGACCACGTTCGCCTTCAAGGCCCTCCGCGCCGACGGGGGCATCGAGCAGGGCCGCCTCGACGCGGCCGGCCGGCAGGAGGCGATCGATCTCCTGGACCGCCGGGGGCTTCGGCCCATCCGCATCGACGCCGCGGACGCGGCGGCGGCGCCGGCCCCCGCCGGGCGCGCCCCCCGGTCCCGCAAGGTCTCCGCCTCGGACCTGGAGGACTTCACGCGCTCGCTGTCGAGCCTGCTCGCCGCCGGGGTGCCCCTGAGCCGGGCCCTCACCATCCTTCACCGCGAGACCGGGAGTGCGGCGGCGCGGGCCCGCTGGAAGGAGGTCCACGATTCCGTGGTGGACGGCATGTCGCTGGCCGGGGCCATGGGCCGGCTGCCCGGGGTGTTCCCCCGGGTCTATGTGGCCATGGTGGAGTCGGGCGAGGCGGGCGGGTTCCTCGATGTGGTGCTGGCCCAGATCGCCGAATTCCAGGCCCGCGAGAAGGATCTCCGGGCCCGGGTCACCACCGCCCTCGTCTATCCGGCGGTGCTCCTGGTGCTCGCCCTGGGCGTCCTCCTCTACCTCATGCTCTTCTTCATCCCCCGGTTCCAGATCCTGTTCGAGGGGTTCGACGCCGCCCTCCCTCCCCTCACCCGGGGCATCGTGGCGGCCAGCCATGGCCTGCGGGCCTATGGCCTGTGGCTCGTGCTGGGCCTGGCCCTCGGGGTAGTCGCCCTGCGCAATGCGCTGACCCGCGACGCGGGCCGCCGGGCCGGGGAGCGCCTGCTGCTCCGGACCCCGGGCCTCGGGCCGCTGGCCTCGCAGGTCGCGGTGGCCCGGTTCTGCCGGATGCTGGGCACCCTCCTCGGGGCCGGCGTGCCGCTGATGCAGTGCCTCAAGGTCGCCCGCCGGTCCCTGGGCTACCAGACGCTGGTCGATGCCGTCGCCGATTCCTCGGAACGGGTGCAGAAGGGCGAGACCCTGGCCGCCGGCCTGGCCCCCTGCCGCGACCTGTTCCCCGGCTCCATCCTCGAGATGATCTCCGTCGCCGAGGAGAGCGGACGGCTGGATCAGGAGCTGGTCCGGATCGCGGGCGACCTCGAGGCCCGCCTCGACCGCCGCCTCAAGACCGCCGTGGCCCTCGCCGAGCCGGTCATGCTCTTCCTCATCGCCGGCTTCATCGGTATCATCTTCATCGGCATGGTCATCCCCATTTTCACGATCCAGGACTATATTCGGTAACCCACCCAGGAGTGCCCATGAACCCAATCCCCAGACTTGTCCGACGAAGCGTCCGCGCGAAGTCGGATCCCAAATCCCCAGACTTGTCCGACGTAGCGGCTGCGCGAAGTCGGATCCCCCGCGCCCCGAAGGCACGCGCCGGCTTCACCATGGTCGAGATGCTGCTGGTGCTGGTGATCCTGGCCACCCTGGCCGCGCTGGTCATTCCCCGGTTCGCCGGGCGCAGCCAGCAGGCCCGCGAGACCGCCGCCCAGGCCCAGATCAGCAGCTTCGCCACCGCGCTCGACGCGTTCGAGGTGGACGTGGGCGCCTACCCGCGCTCCCTGCAGGACCTGGTGGAGCCCCCCGCCCAGACCCCCAACTGGCGCGGGCCCTACCTGCAGCGGGGCATCCCGCTCGACCCCTGGGGGAACCCCTATATCTACGAGATCCCCGGACGCAACAACCCCTACGGCTACGACCTGATGTCCATGGGTCCGGACGGCCGGGTCGGAGGCGGCGATGACATCACCAACTGGAACGGCTCCTGACGCTCGCGGCTTCACGCTGGTCGAGCTCATCCTGGTCATGGGCCTGCTGGCCACGGTGCTGGCGGTGTCCGCGCCCTCCCTGGCCCGGACCGTGCAGAGCCGGAGCGTGACCACCGAAGCCGGGCGCTGGATCGAGCTGATCGAGCAGGCCCGGACCGAGGCGGTCTCGCGCGGCGTGCCCTACCGGGTCTGGGCCGATCCATCCCTCGGCCTGGGCGGCCTCGAGCCCGAGCCCGGGTTCCCGGTGGCCCGGCCGGTCGTGCGCGACCACCGCCTGCCCGACGCGATCCGGATCGGCCGGATCGAGGGCATCGCGGGAACCGGCGGACGAACCGTGGTGGCGACCTTCGGGCCGGACGGCTTCCCCGCGCCCGACGCCATGGCCGCCCTGACCCTCATTGGTCCCCGCGAGGCGTCCGCCACCGTGGCCCGGACCGAGGACGCCTGGGGCTACGAGATCCTCGACGCGGAGCGGCACGCCCGGCGCGACTACGCGCGGATCCTTGCCGAGGCGGAGTTGCGATGAAACGGCGGGGATTCACCTTCATCGAGATCCTGGCCGCCCTGGTGCTGCTGGCCCTGGTGGTGCCGGCGGTGATGCGGGCCATGGAGGTATCGGGACGGGCCGCCCTGCTGGCCCGGCGCGACGCCGAGGCCCTGCGCCTGGCCGAGACCCAGCTTCATCTCTGGCGGGCGGGCGCCCTGGACGAGGTCGGACGGATCGACGGGGCCTTCGAGGAGCCCTGGTCCGACTACCGATGGACGCTCACCTCGTCGCCGTGGCTGGACGCGGGGATCACCGAATGGACGGTCGAGGTGTCCTACGAGGCGCGGGGCCGCGTCCAGCATGTCCGCCTGTCCACCCTCGGCGGAGCGGAGGGGCCATGAGCCGCCGCCGGGGATTCACCCTGATCGAGATCCTGCTCGCCACCGCCGTGTTCGCGCTGGTGTTCCTGGCCGTGCAGGGGCTGTTCGCGAGCGGGATGCGGCGTCACCGCGACGCCGCCGCCCGCACCGCCGACGCGCGGCGGGTGGACCGGGCCCGGGAGCGGCTGCGCCAGGATCTGGGCGGCGCGGTGTTCACCGGCGGCGCGCTGGGGGATATCCTCGCAGGCGGGCCGGAGCGCGGCGAGGCCGGGCATCCCGGCTGGATCGAGATCGCCACCACCACCGGCCGTCTCCGGGACGGCCGGGTCGGGTCCGACCTTCAGGCCGTGCGCTACGACGTGGGCCCGGCCGCCTCCGACCGGCCCGGCGGCGGCCTTCGCCGCTCCGTCAGCCGGGCCCTGCTCGCGCCGATGCCCGACCTCGTTCCGGGCCCGGCCCTGGTGGACGGCGTGGAGGAACTGGAGGTGGCCTTCTTCGACGGCGTCCAATGGCTCGACGCCTGGGAGGCCGCCGCCGACCGCCCGGACACGCCGACCGCCATCCGCATCCGCATCCGCTGGGCCGACGCCCCCGCCCCGTTTCCCCACCGCCCCCCTTTCGAACTCGTCGTCCCCTGGA
>PXDE01000272.1 GCA_003566475.1 PVC group bacterium
CAAGCCATTGGTCCGCACAAGCATACGAACGAACGGCCGCAGACCCAGTAGTCCGCTGTTCCCGCCCTGCGGGACGGACCGCGCGTGGAACGAGCCTGCCTGGGCGGAAGAGAAGCCATGGTCGAGCCTTCCTCCAGCCAGGCGCCGTAAATGCGGCCTCGTCCCGCCCTGCGGGAACAGCGAGGTACTGGCATGCATCCCGCATCGCGCATCCCGGATCACGCCCGCCGTCTCACCCGTCACCCGGCTGGCCCACCGAACCAGCGGCCCTCACTGACCACTGACTGCCGACCAACGACCACTCCTGAATCCTGAACCCTGGACACCCACCCTTCGGTGCCGGCCCCTGCCACCTTTCGCGTGACGAGCGCGGCCCGGTAGCGTATTCTTCCCAAGAACCGGTAACCCCGTCGTAGGAGGCGCACCCCATGACCGCCCAGACCCGCGTGCCCACCGCCCGCGACATCATGGCCACCAAACTCATCACGGTCGGCCCCGACATCCCGATCGAGAAGGCCATCGACGTCCTGCTCCGGAACAACATCTCCGGCGCCCCCGTCGTCGACAGCCCGAAGAACCTCGTCGGCATGCTCTCGGAGCGCGACTGCCTGCGCGTGCTCAGCAACGCCGCCTTCGACCGGCTGCCCAACGGCCGCGTCCGCGACTATATGTCGCCCTGCCACATGACCATCGGGCCGGAGGACGGCCTGTTCATGGTCGCCGACCTGTTCCTGCGCACCCCCTACCGGCGGTTCCCGGTCATCGAGGACGGGGAACTGGTCGGCCAGGTCAGCCGCCGTGACGTGCTCCGGGCCACCCGCGAGTTCATCCGGGAGATCGAGGGCAAGCCGGGCGGCAAGGCCGCCTCGTTCCTCACCGACGAGATCCGCTCCCGCCTCGGATGACCCGCGCACCCGGAGGGACTCGAACCCCCAACCCTCTGATCCGAAGTCAGATGCTCTGTCCAATTGAGCTACGGGTGCCGGAGCCGGAGCTGCCCTCCGGAACCGGACACATGTACCGGGATTCCGCCCCCGCCGCAAGCCCTGCCGGCCCCGGCCGAAGGACGAGGACGGAAACCTGACCCCTGAACCCTGAACCCTGAACCCTGAACACTGAACCCTGAACCCTGAACACTCCCATGACCACCGACCCCCCTCCCCCCTCCCGCCACGACGCCCTGTTCGGACTCCTGGTCGCCGAGTGCGTCCAGATGGCCTACATCGGCCTGGGCAAGATCGTGAACCCCGCCACCGGCCAGACCGAGGTCCATCTGGACCAGGCGGAGTACTTCATCGACCGTCTCGACATGCTCGAGGCCAAGACTCAGGGCAACCTCTCCCAGCCCGAAGCGGCCATGCTCCGGCGCACCCTCACCGAACTCCGTCTGAACTTCGTGAACACCCGCCGCGAGCAGGAGGCCAGGCCCGACGAGGCCGAGGCCCCCTCCGCTCCGGAACCCGCCGCCGACACCTCCCCGCCCGCCGAACCCCCGCCTCCGGACGAGCCGGCGGCGCCGTCCGATGGCGACGACTCCAAGCGGAAGTTCCACAAGTCCTACGGGTCCGAATAGCCGATGGCGTGGCTGCGGATCTGGTGGGAGGAGATCACCCTCCCGCTCCGGCGGATCACCTCCCTGGGCAGGCCCCCGTCCGACTTCCGCCATGACCCGGACCTCCTCCTCCGAGGGCTGGGACTGGCCTCGGCCGCCCTGCTGTTCGGGCTGGGCCTCCTGCTCCTGCCCCGCCTGCCTCACCGGGCCGCACCTCCGCCCCCGCCCAGCCCCGCTGCGGCCAAGCCGGTCCGCCCGGCCAGACCCGTCCGGCCTCTCCGCCCTCCCCTCCGGGAGGTGCCCGCGAGAATCCCCCCCGACACCTTCTACCCCGCCATCCGCGAGGGCCGCGCCGCGGGCTCCATCGACCTCTCCACCTTCGACCCCGACCGCGACATCATCTGGGTGGACGACCCCCGGGTCTGGTTCTCCAGCGATCACCGCCCCACCACCCCTCCCCCCGTGGACCACCACCTGATGAACCGGGCCGTGGAAGGACCCTTCCGCAACCTGGTGGATCTGGTGGAGGAGGCCGGAGGCCGCCTGCGGGTCCATGCCGCCTACCGCCCGGTCGGCGTCCATGGCCGGTTCTCCCTCCACAAGGAGGGTCGGGCCATCGACCTCAGCGCCGACAACCTCTCCCTGGAACAGCTCTCCCTCCTGGCCGTGCGGGCCGGGTTCGACTGGGTGTTCCACGAGGCCACCGCCCGCGGCGGCGCCCATGTCCACGCCTCCGTCCGCCGCCTGGACGACGAACCGGAATGACCCCCGATCCGGAGCAGCTGCGGCGCTGGCGCGAGGCCCTGGCCCGCGGACCCGTCCAAGGTCTGGACGAAATCGTCCAAGGTCTGGACGGACCCGGCCTTGAGGTCCGCGACCCCGGTCTGGCCGGTCGTTACCTCCCGCGACGGATGCACCAGGAACCCTCGGATGCCGCGAACCCGTCAAGCCTTCCTGTTCCGGAACCACCAGACCCATGGCCCTGTAGCGACCGCTCGACCGAGTCTTCGAGGGAGAGTGGCTCCGGCGATGGCGTCACTGAGCAGGAGGGAGGGGTCAGGCGGGACGGCGGTCCGGTCTCGGCGCCACCGCTCATCCGGCGGGACCTCGATGAGAATGCGGACGCGCTGTGGCCAGCGGGGATGGCGCCGGATCCCGTGGCCGAGGCCTGGCTGCGGACGGGCCTGGCGGTGGCCCGGCAGATGCTGGCGGCGTCCTGGACGGACCCGCTCACCGGCCTGCTCAACCGCAACGGGCTCCGGGGCTTCCTTGACCATCACCTGCGCCTGGCCCGACGCCGGGAGTCATCCCTGGCCGTGCTGGTCCTGGATCTGGTCGGATTCCGCGAGGTCAACCGCACGCGGGGCCACGCCGAAGGAGACCGGGTGCTTCGGGACGTGGCGGGCCGCCTGGTCGACACGCTGCGGAGCAGCGATCTGGTCGCCCGCCCGGGCGGCGACGAGTTCGCGGCCATCCTGCCGGACTGCGACGAGGCCGGCGCCGCCGAAGCCGCCCGCCGGATCCTGGCCCAACTCGGCCGCAGGGCCCGGATCGGCTGGGCCATCGCCTGCCCCGTCGTCCCCGCCGAATCCCTCCTCGCCCGGGCCGACCAGGCCATGCGAGCCGCCCCGCCCGAAGGGTCTGACGGGTCCGACCGTCCGCCATCGCCCGGAACCCCTTAGCCCGCCGGGCGCGGGCCCGCCCCCCCAAGCCGGGCCGCGAACTCGGGCGGAAGCCGGGCGATGCGCCGACGGGCGTAGTCGAAGGCG
>PXDE01000196.1 GCA_003566475.1 PVC group bacterium
GCCTGATAGGGCCCTTGGTTCGGCGCCAGAGCACAGGCCAAAGTCCCATCAGGCGCGGCTGCTTCGCAGGACGGACGAGGACGTCCGTCCCACGCCCAGACAGGGGCGAGACGGCTAGTATCGGTCCGGGGCGGCATCCGACCGAGGCGCGGGACCGACTGGTCCGAAATGGCCTTCGCGTCTGACAGATCCCAGATCATGGCACGGCCTGCAAAGGACCATAGGGTGATGGATCGTCGGGGCCATTGACCTGCGCGCCGGAAGGCGCGGGCACCGGGCCTCGGAGCAGCGGATCCTCGGTGGCCTCCATCCAGCGGTCCAGCCGGCCTCGCAGATCGGCAAGCACAGACGCGAGGCCCGGGTCCGCCGCCCGGTTGCGGGACTCGATCGGGTCCAGAGCCAGGTCATAAAGCTCCTCCTCGTCCAGGCCCCGCTCTCCCCAGCCCAGCTCCAGCATCACGTCCTTGCTCGGGCCATCGTCCACGTTGGCCAGCACCGGCCGGCGACGGTCGCCGAAGCGGCGGATGTAGCTCCAGCGCTTCGTGCGGACCGACCGCATGGGCTCGTAGGCGGCGTGGTAGGTCACCTCTCCATACACCTCGTCGCGAACCTCCTCGCGTTCGCCCCGGATCAGCGGCATCAGCGACGTGCCCTGAAGCCAGTCCGGCGCCGGGAGGCCCAGCAGATCGCAGAGGGTGGGGAAGAGATCCACCTGGGACACCAGGGCGTCGCACACCCGGCCGCCGGCGAACCCGCCAGGCCCGCGCAGGATCAGCATCACGCCAAGGCCGTGCGCGGTGAGGTTGCATTTCAGGCCCGGGAAGGCGATGCCGTGGTCGGTGGTGCAGATGACCAGCGTCCGCTCGGCCAGGCCGGAGGCATCCAGTTGATCCAGAACGGCGCCGATGCCCGCGTCGAGGTTCCGGGCCGAGCCCATGAACCCGGCCATGTCCGCGCGGGTCTCGGGCAGGTCGGGCAACGGAGGCGGGACCGGAGCGTAGCGGGGGTCGGCGGGAGGGACGTCTTCGTGTCGCGACGGAAAGTCCCGCGCCTCCCGATGGGTGTCGAAGAAGCCGACGGACAGAAAGAAGGGGTGCTTCGGGGGGGCGGCCAGAAAGGCGCAGGCGGCCTGGGCGATGTCCTCCGCCCGGTGACCGTCGCCGAGCCGGGTCTGGAACTGGCACTCGGTCGGGGCGCGCCCCAGCCCCACATGGTCGATCCCGGCCAGCGCCGAGGTGTAGCCGAGGCCATGGAGGAAGGGAACGAGGTGGCGGGAGGGGTCGGTCAGGGAGAATCCGCGGTGGGCGAGGCCGGTCATCCCGGCCGCGTGCGGGGCCATTCCGGTGAGCAGCCCGGCCCGGCTGGGCGAACAGGTCGGCGCGACGGCAAAGGCCTGCCGGAACAGCACCCCCTCCTCGGCCAGCCGCTGCACGTTCGGGGTCGGCACCGCATGCCCATACGGCTGCACGTACCGCCCGGTGTCGTGCGAATGCAGATAGAGGATATGGGGCCGGTCCATCCGGAGAGGCTACGCGGGCCAGGGCCGCCCGGGCAAGCCGGAGGTCGGTTCACTTCGCCCCCCCCCGGAAGATTCCGATTCATGCCGTTGCTACCTAAATTACATTTACGTTTTGCGGTTGACAGGGCTGGTGCCTACAATCACAATGGTCGGCATTATGGCCAAGGATCCTCGCCGAAGATGGACTCCGCACCTGCGCGCAGACCAAGCGGCGGACGCCGTTTGCAGAGCCGCTTCGCCATTCCAGGAGCCCAAGACGACCCCCATGGCAGAGACCTTGGCCTTCAATGTCGTTGGCTTTCAGAATCCACGCCGACCGCACCAAGTCAGATTCCTAGTGCACCTCCGAAACCTAAAAGGCCCCCTCTCGCCGCTCAGCAACCACCATGTGATGCCCTGTACGTCGTAACAAACCACCAGGCCGTGCACCCCACCGGTCGCCACACCCAGGAAACCCCATGACCGCATACGCCACGGTTAGTAGGATCCGGAACCGCATCATGACCGCATTCGCAGTGGCCTTCCTTACTGCCTCGCACCCATCAGCGCTTAGCGCCGCCCACAATGTGGAGAGTGCAGGCGAAATGGTCATGGTTGTCCCTTCGGAGTCGCTTCCTTCTCGGCTCAATCTGCACTATGGAGGAACCGGCCGTCCGGAGGTGCCAATGTTCAGAATCGATGTTGAGGGCGTCAAAGGTCTTGACTGCAATTTCGACACATCAGGCATCGACCTCCCGGGCTTCACCCACGATGCTCCGGCGTTCGGAGAATGGTCTTTGTCGAACCCCCATAAAGACGTTGGCACGGCTCGCCAAGTGGGGGCATGGCTTGACGCGGACGGCCGCATAGTGGCCTACGCCGGAGAGTTCGAGCCAGGAAAAGGCGTTTTCACTCAGATTCGCGTTCGATGGCACCATCCTTCTCGTCCACCAGAAGGTTCCGCTGGTGAGCCCGGCACCGTGACTCGAGAATATGACCAAGCCTTTAGAACATTCAAAATGATGTTCGAGTGGCCGTTGAACGCGCCCTATCATGTCGCTCTGAAGTACTTCGAGGACAAGACGGTCATCTATCCTGGAGGAACTGATGCGGACGTTGAGGAGCTCGACCTGAACTGGCAGGTTGAGTTTATCACCTCTGAGGTGCCCTCGAAGTTGGGCACGCGCCATGACACCGATTCTAACCAGTTCGAGCGAACGGGCCGGTTCGACGTGAAGGCCGTCACCGCCGACGGCGTTGTCACCGATCTTATGGGCCACACGATGGCTAGGCCCTATATCGAGATCAATGGTACGTACTTGTTGATGGGCGACGCCTGGTTCGCACCCCTAGACCCGGGCCTGCTTGGTAAGATCGTGTTCACCTTTAAGGGATCGGCTGTTCCATACGTGGCTGCGACAATCGAAATCGCGAATATTCTGTTTGCGGGCCAGGCCAATAGCCTGCGCTGGTTGGCGGGGCAGTCTGTGATCGAAGGTTTTGATTCGAAGGAGTATGAGCTTCGTGCCGTCGATCAAGACAGCCCTGTTCTTGGTGATTTTATTGCGCTCACCATCCCACAGGCGCCCAAGCATATGAACCTCGGCCCCGTCCGTTTCTCCCTGCTTGCCCGGACTCACGCGGAAGCAAGGTCGACCAGCTATATCGCCACGACGCGTGCTGCAGCTCGGCTTCCACGATTGCAAGATGGTCCTCAAGATCCGCATCGGGCCTGGTTTGGCGTCAAGGCGCCTCCAGTCTACGACGGGGAATACGTAAGGGTGCTCTGGCCATGACCAACGCGGCGAAGCACTCCGCCAGGGGGTTGGCCGTTCTGCTCAGCTTGCTTCTGACGGGACCGAGGTGGGGCATGGCTGGCCCCGAGGTCGTCCACGGGTCGAAGGAGGTCGCCCCCGTCCTTGCCAGGGATGAGATCGATGACCTGAGGGACTCCTTCGATCCATGGATTCTCCGATCCGTGCTGCCGGTTGCCGAGTCCTTGCTCCTTCCTTGGGAGCACCGCACAGGCCTATCTAGGCTCACTGTGGGAGAGCGGGCCCAGATCCTCTTCTATGCGTTGACCTTGTCCGCTTCAGAAGTCTTGCCTGTGGAGGAAAGCTCGTTCGACCCGGAACTTCCGCCACGACAGCAGTGGAAGGCGAGATGGCCAGAACGTATCCGGGCCTGGGCATGGCGTTTCAACCAACGTCCATTCCGGGACGATCCACAGCTTTTCGGCCGCATGCTTCCCGAAGAGCTTGTGCGTGCGCACATGGCCGAGCTGTGTGCTCGGCTGGAGGATCTGGAGCCGGAAGTCCTTGCGGGTACCTATGTGCTTCCAGACCGGGCCTGGCGAGAGTTTGTACGGTGGGAATGGTACTTTTCCAGGAATTCTGCGGCACGTGTCCCTGTGGAGGAGAAGGGGCGCTGGGCCCCTAGGGAGGTGGATGGACCCGAGCCCAGATACACTGAGGATGGATTCTTTGACCCAGAGTGGTTCCATGAAAGGTACCCAACGCATGCTCACATCATGGTCACGAACCGTCCGCCGCCTGATCTTTCGCCAGACGATGACTGGAGGCGGCTTGAAGAGCTGTACAGTAATCTTCATTTAGATGTGGACCGGACAACATGGGAAGAGAAGGTGGCGCTGATCAGGGAGTACCTGCGAGACTTTCCCGGAAGCCGGTTCGCGCTTGAGTTTCACAGCGCTTTGCATTCGTTTCCGTTGGCGTTGGATGTGAGGCTGGACCACTTGGAGCATGTCGCTCGCCTCGCCCAAGGCAAATTTTCCTACACGTATATCAGGGCTATGTCGTCGCTGGCTGCATCGCGACGACTAGATCGAGAGCAGCACGCCCGATTCCTCCGCCAGATCCTGACCTGGCGAGAGCATGGCACCGCAGAAGACGTCTATCCGATCCGGAGCTACTATGAGGTGGTAAGGCTGCGTCAGGAGCCCGTCCTTACCGCCGATGAGCGGGCCAACCTGATGAAGTGGTGGCGGACCGTGGTGATGGGGCCTGACGAAAGGGTCCAGCCCCGTAGGGGCATGCTGCTTGCGCTGCACCGGGACGATCCCCAGGCCCTGGCCGCGATCATCGAGGAATTCCCGGACGACCCCATCTCGGAGCAGGCGCGGACCATCATGCAGAACCGGGGCATGGGGCACCTCGCTCCGCCGGCCCGGCCACGGGCCCCCGTTCCCGAGGCGATCCGGAAGACGACGCCCGAGGCGGTGCCCGAGATGGCGGTCCTCATGCCGACGCCCTCGCGTGTCCGCCTGGGGAACCTGCGCGGAGTCTGGGCGGGCCTTGGCATGGCGGTCTTTGGAATCGCCCTCGGGCTCTGGGCCTGGTCGCAGATGCGCAGGGCGGCGCCATGAAAGGGTGTAGGAGCGGGCAGGCCACGCTGGCATTCGCCTTGCTCGTCTATGGGACCGGGCTCGGCCTGGTCTATCGCGATCTGACCTGCTACCGCCTGTGGCGGGAGTACCGGCGGGGACCTGGAGAGCACTGGCAGATTCCCGATGTGAGCCGTGCGGGCTACCGGTTCGGAGGGGATCGGCTGCCCCGGGCGCGCGTCACCATGTCGGTGGCCGATTTCGGGGCGACTGGGGACGGGACTACACCAGACACCGAGGCGTTCCGGCGGGCTCTCGAAGAAGCCCGGGTGCGGGGCGGGGGGGTGATCGGGATCCCGGAGGGCACCTACCTCCTTGAGGATGTCCTGCGCCTGGAGGCGTCGAACATCGTCCTGCGGGGAGAAGGGGCGGGCCGGACGGTCCTGCACTTCTCCCAATCGCTAGGCGACCTGAAGGGCCACAGCCGGGAATGGTCCTGGCGCGGAGGTCTGGTCTGGGCCGAGGGCCGGGTGGCCGACCAGGTTGGCGAGGCCGGATCCACCATCGCGGTTCAGGGGAATTTCCCGGAGGGGGCCGCACGAATCCGTGTGGATCCGGAGGATGTGGAAGCCGCCCGAAACTTGGTTGGTCGCACGGTGACGTTCCGTACCTACGCAGACTGGTCGTTCATCGCCAAGGTGTTCGGCCACCCGTCGTGGCGCGAGTACAACTGGGAGGGGTTCCGGCCCATGGCCCGGGGCGTCATGCCGTGGGATTGGCCGAATGAGATCGTGGCGGTGCATGGCGATGGGCATGTGGACCTGAGGAAACCGCTTCGCCTGCCGGTCCGGGAGGCCTGGCGGGTGGAGTTCGGGTGGCGCTACGGCACCACGGAGGGGATCGGGGTCGAGGATCTGACCATCCGGTTCCCCGAACATGTGCGCAGAGGGCACCTGAACGATCCGGGATACAACGGGATCTTCTACCACGGCGTCCACCATGGCTGGATCCGCAACGTCCGCATCGAGGAGGCGGACAACGGGATCGTGCTGGAGCGTTCGTCCCATGTCACCATCCGGGGCGTGGAGATGGACGGGCGGAGCATGCACCATGCATCGAGCTTCCGGTACGGGTCGCATGACAACCTGATGGAGGATTTCCACATCCAATGTCGGCGGGTCCATCACGGGATCAGCAGCCAGGACTTCGCCAGCGGGAATGTGTGGCGGCGGGGACGGATGGAAAGCGGAACCCTGGATTCGCACCGGGGTTTGCCGTTCGACCTGGTGCGCACCGACCTGACCCTGAACCTCTCCGGGAACCCCGGCGGTTCCGGCTGGGCCGGCCCGATGGTCGGACGCCGGGCGGTGAACTGGAACATCCGGGTGGTGAACGAGGAACCTCCCCGATGGGCGGCCCGGTTCCCGGTTTCCAGCCCTGACTACTTTTCCCGAGGCGCTTTGGTCGGCATCCGCGGGGTCGAGATCGAGTCACCCAGCCGCCCGCCGGGCATCATGCCTCCGGGCGACAAGGACACCCGGGTGGAATCCGGAGGCCGCTGGGCCTGGCCTCGCGACCTCTACGCCGCCCAGCGCCGGACAGGCGGCTAGTCCCGTCAACCGCATGCCGTCCCTCGCGCAAGGCGCATTCGCGCCAGCCTAGGCTGGTGCGACGATGCGGATCCACGACACCGAGATGGCGGACAGGCGTCCCTACATGGGAAACGTGTACCTGTTGTCCGACCGGATCAGCGTGGAGGTCGGATATGGTCAGCCTCGCTTCCGGCGGTGGCCGTATTTCTGAGCCCGTGCTCCGGGGCGTGCGGGAGAGGCTGGCGACGGGAAGACCCGGCGGCGATCTCCCATCCATCCATGCGTGGCTGTCGTCGGGTGAGGTGCCTCAGACCAGGGGGTTCCATACCTTCCGGAACCCGAGCCCCTGGAAGTCGCGGATGTTGACAGTCGCGAACTCCGTGACGCCGTGAGCCTGCAGCGACCGGGCCGCCCGCAGGTCATACGCGCGCCGCCGTCCGCCCTTGAGCGTGCCCAGTTCCGCCCAAAGGGCGTCGTGGAACGCCCGGCCTCCGGCTGGCAACGACACCACCGGCCAGAGGGGATGACTCCGGTACCCGGAGCAGACGTCCGCCGCCTCGCGTGCGGAAAGCGGCCGGTCGATAACCGTCGGGTTGCGGAGCAGCCCATAGAGCTCCATCAGGACAAACTCCGACAACATCAGGCCCTCCCGGCCATAGTAAGGCTCAAGGAACGCCACGGCTTCGGCATGGCCCGGCGCCCCCTGCACGGCATGGGGAAACAGGATGTTCGTGTCGACCGAAAGCATCACCGGCCACTCAGACCACGCCGCTGCTCCTCATCGGCGGCGATGTCCTTGAGGTCGGATAGTGGTACCCTGACGGTGACGCCGACCACCAGGGGCGGCGTCCACCGGGTGGGGGATGGGCCCGGAGGATAGCGGTCGAGCAGGGCCTCCATGCCGCGCCGGGTGACCTCCGCAAGCGAGATCTCCCGCTCCGCCGCGAACTGCTTGGCCCGCCGATAGAGGTCGTCGGGAAGCTGGATCTGAGTTCGAACCATGATGTAAGATCTACACCATGCCGTTCCGATGTCAAGCGGCCGCGCGGAACGGAAGCGTCGTCGTCCTTCACCCCTCGATCCACGCGTCGATCATGTTCCCGCAGCGGGGGCAGGCGGTGCTGGGGAGCTGGTGGTCGTCGAGGTAGGTGCGGTTGCAGTAGGTGCAGTGGAAGATGCGTTTGGAGACCCGTCGGCGCCGGTGCCGACGGTGCTGGAAGGCATGGAGGCCCCAGGCGGCGAACACGGCGGCGGTGGCGGTGAGCACCGGCCCCCAGACCATCCGGACCAGATCAGCCGCCATGGCGGTTGCCGGGGGGAGGCGCGGGCTGGACCCGGATGACGACCCGCCCCGAGGTCGGCCCGCCATCGGCGTCGAACCGGCTGGCCCGAAGCAGGCGGGTGAGGGTCCGGTTGACGTCCGGGTCGGGCGCGGGCCGGGTCAGGAGCACCGAGGACGGATGCCCGTCCTCGTCCACGGTGAGGGCGGCCTCGGCCTGCCAGGCCGGCCCCGCCGTCCAGGTTTCGGGAGGTTTCGGGGCGTCGGCCCAGGCCCGGCCGGCCAGGCCGTCGCGCAGAATCCAGTCCACCCGGGGCGCCGTATCGGGGATCGGCGGCGGGGGCGTCACCGCCGCCGCCCGCGCGGGCGAGGGAGGCCGGGTCAGCGCCTGCTCCGCCGCCCGGGCCAGGACCGGCCCGGGGTCCGTCCCCGGTGCGGGAGGCGCGGCGGGACGCTCCAGGAAGGGGGGCGGCGGGGCCTGGTCCAGAAACCGAAGCTCGGCGTCGGCCAGGGCGGGCGAGGCCAGCGGGCTGAACCCCAGCCGGGTGGGCAGGGAGAACAGCACCGGCATGCGCACCCACGGCTCCCCGCCGTCGGCGGCCAGCAGTTCGGCCCGGGTCTCGGGGGTCAGCAGCACCAGCGGGGCGAACCGGGCGCGGGGGGGATGTGCCGGCTCCGGGGCGGGCGGAACCAGCGCCCACAGTCCGAACAGGGCGGCGCTCAGGGCCAGGGCGGTCAGCCGGGGCAGGAGGACGTTCGGCCGGACCGGTTCGGGCAGGGGGCCGATCCGGCTGGCCGGGATCTCGGGGATGTGGAAGCCGCTCATGGCAGGCGGAGCATCTCCGGCGGAAGCCGGGTGCCCAGGGCGATGGCCTCGGCCCCGGCCTGCCGGGCCATCTCGGCCACCCGGGCCACGTCCTGATGGCGGACCGCCCCGTCGGCCTCGATCAGCACCCGCAGACCGACGGCGGGATAGGGGTCGCGGCGGAACGCCTCGGGCAGGCCGTCCAGGGTGGTCCGCTCGTCATTGAAGAACACGCTGTCCTCCTGGGTGAGCGTGATCACCGCCACCGGCTGGGCGAGCCCCTCGACGCCGGTGACGTCGGGCAGCGAGACCTGGATGCCGGGACGGCGGACCAGAAAGGAGCTGAGGATGAAGAACATGAGCAGGAGCAGGGCCACGTCGGCCACGTAGGCCCCGTCCACCAGCCAGCCCACCCGGCGGCGCGAGGCCCAGCCGCCCCGGGGGAGGAACCGGAGCCGAAGGTAGGGATCGGCCGGGGGCAGGGGGGAGGTCATGGCCGGGGGCGTTCGGCGGGAGGCAGCGGCCGCCGGGCCATGAAGCCCAGGATCTCGGCGGCCACCTGCTCCATGTCGAGGATCAGGGCTTCGACCCGGCCGTGGAGGTAGTGCACCGCCACATAGACGGGGATGGCCACGCCGAGCCCGGCGGCGGTGGTGATCAGCGCCTCCCAGAGCCCGCCGGTGAATTCCGGGGCGAACACCGGGGGTTCGGCGGCGGACTGGAGGCGGTAGAGGAGGCGCATCAGCCCGGCCACCGTGCCCAGCAGGCCGAGCAAGGGGAGAATCTGGGCGAAGACCGAGAGCAGGGGCAGCCCGCGCTGGAGCCGGGGGATCTCCTGCAAGCCCGCCTCCTCGAGGGCCTGCCGGAGCACGGCGAGGTCGTCGCCCGCGTGCAGGACCGCCGTCTTCACCAGGTGGGCGACCGGGCCCGGGGCCTCCTCGCACAGGGTGGCGGCCTCGAAGGTGTTGCCCTGGCCGAGCACCCGGAGGATGCCCTCCACGAACCCGTCGCCGCGCAGGGTGGCGCGGTGGAGATGGAACAGCCGCTCCAGGAACAGCGCGGCCGCGCACAGGCCGACAAACAGGATCGCCCACAGGGCGGGACCGCCGAGTTCGAGCAGAGTCATGGGACGGGGCTTACCACAGAGGCCGGGGTCAGGGCGATCCCGGAATGCCGGTGCGGAGCATGCGCCAGTCCATCCACAGGCGGTGGACGGCTCGCTGGGCGTCGCGGGCGGCGGGCACGCCGGCCGCGACCACCTTGCGGTAGACCGCCACCGCCTCGCCGACCCGGCCCTCGGCCTCCAGCAGCTCCCCGGCCCGGAACGCGGCCAGCGAGAACCACCGGTCGGCCTCGCCCCGCAGCCCGGCCGGAATCGACTCGTACCGATACACCGCGTCGAGATAGCTGGCGATGGCGTCCTCGGTGCGCTCCATCCGCTCGTAGCAGCGGCCGATCTTGAACTCCGCCTGCACCTTGAGATCCGGGGCGGCCTGGGCCCGGTCCAGCACGGCCAGGTAGGCGGCCACCGCCTTCTCGTATTCGCCGGGGCTGTCGCTGCCCAGGGTGTAGTAGCAGTCGCCGGTCCGGCCCCAGGCCCGGGCGGCCAGGTGCGAGTCCGGATACTCCCGCACCACCTGCTGGAAGGCGAGGATGGCCCCGGGAAGGTCGTCGCGGGCGCTCAGGGCGTCGCCCTGGGCGAACCGGGCCTCCGGCACCAGCGGATGGTCGGGGTGGCGGTCGATCAGGGTGCGGTAGATCTCGAGGGCCCGCCCGTACTCGAGCCGGGCCGCCGCCGCCCGCCCCGCCCAGTACAGGCCGGTGACGGCCAGCGGGCTGTCCGGCTGGCTTTCGGAAATCAGCATGAACAGCCGCTCCGCCTCCGCGAACTCCTGCTGATTGAAGTGGTGCTCGCTCAGGGAGAACAGCACCTCGCCCAGAAAGGCGGATTCCGGGAACCGCTCCACGAAGGCCTGACGCACGGCCAGCGACCGGCTGAGATCGCCCAGCATGTAGTAGCACCATCCGCGCATGAAGAACGCCTGCTCGCGGGCCTCGGCGGACGCCTCCGACTCGAGAATGCGGTCGAACTCGGCCAGGGCCTCGCGGAACCGGCTGGCCCGGTAGTGGAGCAGACCCCGGCGCAGCCGCAGGGCGGCCGCCTGCGGGCCCCGGGGGTTGCGGACCAGCCATTCGCGGTACACCTGCTCGGCCCGCACCGTCTCCTGGCGCTGTTCGTGGAGCCGGCCCAAGGCCAGCCCCACCCGTTCCGCCGCGTCGGAGGCCGGGTGCCGGGACGCCAGGTCGCGGTAGGCGGCCATCGCGTCCTCGGACCGTCCGAGCCGGACCAGGGCCTCGGCGGCCAGGAAGAGCGCGTCCGGGGTTCCGGGATCGTCGGGGTAGGTCTCGGCGTAGCGACGGGCCGCCTCGACGCACGCCTCGAACCGCTCCGCCGCGAACCAGGCGTCGGCCGTCTTGCGCAGGGCCTCGCGCCGGGCCGGCCCTTCGGGCAGGGCCTCCGCCGCCCGGCGGAACAGGGGCGCCGCCTCCAGCGGCCGCCCCAGCTTCCACAGGCTCCAGGCCCGGCCCCGGCGGGCTTCGGTCATCCCCTCCGGATCCTGGAACGCCTCCAGATAGACCTGATACTCCTCCGCGCTCTCCTCGTGCCGCTCCAGCGCGTACAGCGCCGCCGCGGTGTCGAGCTGCAGGCGCCCCGCCTCCGGATGCTCGGCCAGGTCGGCTACCGTCCGGCGGACCAGGGCCAGCCCCTCGGCGATCCGGCCCTCCCGGAACTCGAGCCTGGCCCGCCGCTCGCACAGCGCGAGCCGCTCCCCGGGCGCGGTCGCTTTCCGGTAGGCGCGGGCGTAGGCGGCCCGCGCCTCGTCGGTCCGGCCCTCCGCCTCGTGCCACCGCCCGACCACGGTCAGGGCCTCCCGGGCCAGGTCGGGGGGGAAGTCGTCCGGATCCCCCAGGGCGGCGACCCAGGGCCCCGCCTCGTCCGGGGCCCCGTTCTCGACCTCGATCCGGGCCAGCCACAGCCGGGCCTGGAAGGCGGCCGGCCCTGTCCGGTCCTCGGCCGCCAGAGGCAGCAGCAGCTCGCGGGCCGGCCCCAGCTCGTCGGATCGGATCCGCAGCAGGGCCAGGTCCATCCGGTTGGCGTCGGCCTCGGGATGATCCGGAAACCGCCGTGCGAACGCCTCGAACTCGGCCCGGGCCTCCTCGGGCCGGTCCTGGAGCATCCGCACCCGGGCCATCAGGCGATGCCGTTCCGCCGCGTCATCCCCGGCCAGGTCGCCGGCGTCGGTCAGGAACGCCGCCGCCTCGTCGGGCTCGCCGAGGGCCAGGGCCAGGCGTCCCTGGAGCAGCCGGACCTGGGGGCGCAGGTCGCGGGCGGCGGCCGGGGCCACCGTCTCGGCCAGGAGTTCGGCCGCCTCGGCCGGGCGGTCCTGCAGCCAGATCGCCCGGGCCAGATGATACCCCGCCTCGGCCTTGTCCTCGTCGGCCCGGGCCCGGCGCAGGGCGTCGTTCAGCCGCCGCTCCGCATAGGCGGGCAGCCCGTCCTCGATCGCCTGCACCCCGGCCTTCAGGTCGTCGGTCCGGCTCCCCGACCACGGCCAGAACCCGGGCGCGGCCAGAGCCAGCCCCAGCCACAGCGCGGCCGCCGCCAGGCCTCCCCGGCCCATCCTGCATGCGAAAGGATCCATACCCGCACAACATGCCCCCCCGGCCCCGGTTCGTCCAGCCGTTGGGGCGGGGCGCGGGATACGTGATACGGGATGCGGGATGCGGGATGCGGGATACGGGATGCGGGATGCGGGATACGGGATGCGGGATACGCGATACGGGATGCGGGATACGGGATACGGGATACGGGATACGGGATGCGGGGAAACCGAAGAATGTCCCGACTACGCTAGGCGACTGGCTGTCGAACTCCGAATGGCGAAGGAAGGCGCTCGCTTGAACGAGCCCGCGCTCCGGCATGGTCCGACGCGTCCGATGGGCCTGCCGCGGCGAAGCGTCTGCGCCGTGTCCGCCGAAGCCGTGCGAAGGCGGGCGAAGCCGGGTCCGAGACCGCCACCTCCCGGGCGCTGGAGGCGCCGCCGCCTAACGGAGCCTGGGGCGCAGGCCGCGTCGCGCCGGAGGCGCGCACGCGGACAAGCCCCAGGAACCAGCGCCCCCCGACCCGCCCTGAAGGGGCGGCCGCAGGCGTGGGGCCCATCAGCATGCCTTGGCAAGGCTGGCCCGGACTCCGCCCCCGGCGTTCCGGACACAACCGGGCGCCAAACCAGAATCCTCGGCGCGGTCGACGGATGCATCCGAACGGTGCATATATGTATGTATGAGAACGACCCTGAACATCGATGACGTCATCCTGGACCGGGCTTCCCGGCTCACCGGGGTGACGGAGAAGACCGCCCTGGTACGCATGGGGCTGGAAAGCCTGATCGCCCGCGAGTCCGCCAGGCGCCTCGCCAATCTGGGCGGAAGCGAGCCCCGGCTCCGGGCCGTGCCGAGGAGACGGTCCGGTTGAGGGTGCTGGTCGATACATCGGTCTGGATCGACCATTTCCGGCAGGACTCCCCCCGGCTTCGCGAACGCCTCGAAGCGGAACAGGTCGCCACCCACCCGTTCGTGATCGGCGAGCTGGCCTGCGGCAATCTGGGCCGCCGGAAGGAGATCCTCTCGCACCTGCATGCGCTTCCGACGGTCTCCCGGGCCGAGGACGACGAGATCCTGCTGTTGATCGAGCCGCACGGCCTGGCGGGCCGGGGACTCGGGCTCATCGACATGCACCTCCTCGCGTCCAGCCGCCTGGGCGGCCACCCGCTCTGGACCCACGACCGGCGCCTCCGGGCCGCGGCGAGGGATCTGGGGGTGGACTTCGGCCCGTAGCTGAATCCGACCAGGATTCAGACGCCCGAGGGAACGACGAGGGGTCGCGCCTGTCGAGAGCTCCGCGCAACCCGAGGCTCGGCCATGGCCGTCCCATAGGCGGCTGAACGCCGGCGCGTCCAGCTACCGACCAGGAGATGGGCGCATTACCGGAATCCACCCCGGGGCTCTACGAATGATCACCCCGGGTGCCGCCTTGGGAACGCGGGAGGAACCGCCACCCCCGTAGTCCGCTTTCTGTGAAAGCGGACCTGTGCCTGGACCGCGCCTGCCCGTGCGGAAGGAAGGTCGCCAGCCCGCCTTCCTCCCCCACAGTTCCGAGACATCCGCCCGCCCCCCGGCCATTCCTTGCGTGCGGATCGGGGCCCTTCATCTTCCCTTGAAGGCCCCGTCACCTTCGGCTAGAGTTCCAGAGTGCACTTCGAGATCGTCGGCAGGATCGAGCGTGCCGAGACCATCGCGGTGGGTGGTCGTATCCGTGACATCATGAGGTAGGCATGACCACTCCCCGCAAGAAGCTTCGGCACGCCATGTGCGTGCGCAACGACGAGTGCGAGGATCTGGAGCCCCGCAAGGTCTATCGGGTGCTGCCCGATCCCCGCGCCGCTCGGGACGGGTACCTCCGGGTGGTGGATGAGTCCGGGGAGGACTACCTCTATCCAGAGGCCTACTTTGTACCCGTCGACCTGCCCCAGCACGCCGCCCAGGCCGTACTGGCTGGCTAGCCCCCCCTCCGCCGACCACGGACCCTCCTACGCCCCACCCGGCGTGGCTACGGAGGGCAAGCCAGGGACCAGGAACCCACCCGGGCGCCTCCCCCCTCCACCGACCAAGGACTACGGACCAC
>PXDE01000087.1 GCA_003566475.1 PVC group bacterium
CCCGGCGGGCCCCCGCCGTCTCGCCCCGCTTCACCAGCGGAAGCTCCGCCGTGTCGCCGGGGGCGAGGCGCTTGACCACGCCCCGGGCGAAGTGCTGCTCGCGTAGGACATCCGGCCGCTCCGGCCAGGGTCCCACCACGCCGAGCACCAGCTTGGCGGCATGGTTGGCGGGCAACTCCACTTCCACCGACGTCCCGTCCCGGTCCGGCTCGGGGAGATCGCGCGTGACATGGGTGATGCGGCCATCCGAATCGAAGCCCAGCACCTCCAGCCGCGCCGTCCGGGCCTGCATGCCTCTCGGAACATCGGCCCTCAGGATGACCGTCCCGGGCCGCCACCCGTCGTTGTAGGCGATGGCGACCAGGCTTTCCGTCTCCCGGTCCAGACTCGACACGCCCCACACCGCCTCGTCGCTTCTCTCGGTACGGATGAGGTCGCCCCGGAGGTCCCGGAGAAACATCAGAGCATGGTACTCGCCCTCGTCGATCCCCATCCAGGTCCAGGGCCGGTGCCCGTCCTCGCCGGGCCCCGGGCCCCTCCCCTCCCAGATCGCGTGGATGGCCCGGGCCTTGATCTTGTCCGGCGTCTCCTGCACGCAGTACAGGATGTCCCGCAGATTGTAGACCATGCGCCGAACCGACTTGTACTGCCCGGCGAACTGCGCGGCGGTCGCGCCGGCGCCCCGGGCGGGGGCGTCCCACAGATCGTTGGTCTCGGTGTTGTAGACCGGGATCCGCCGGCCGTGTTCGGTGTCGGTGTAGGCGGTGATCACCTCGTAGGCCGCCGCCATCCCGTCCGTGTAGCCCTGATAGTGATGCTCCGCGATGCCGTCGAGCAGGTGGGCGGCCTCGTCGATCAGCGGCTTGTACAGGAGATCCCAGGCCGCCCATTCGTCCTCGTTCCAGCGGAAGCCGAACCCGCCCACCAGGTTGATCTCCGGGTTGACCTCCCGGGCCGCCTCGCCCATGGCCACATAGGTCTGGTTGTAGAAGATGCCGACCTGCCGGGCCGACCAGTAGGTGAACCGGGTGGGATCCCGGGCCACCAGTTTCCCGTCCTCCTCGACCCAGACCATACTTTCCAGCGGTTTCCCGTGGAGCACCACCGGGTCACCCGCCTTGGCGCCCTCCGAGGAGGCGACCCGGGTGATGTCCCGCTCCAGCATGGGCCCGAGATGAATGTAGGGCTCGTTCCACCACTGCACGGCGGCCGCCCGGCCGTGGGGTTGGGTCAGCTCCCCCAGCCGCCGCCCGATGGCCCGGGTCCGCTCCTCCCAGTTGGCCATGCCGACCTGGGGAAGCTGCTGGCGGCGGTCGTACTGGCAGCTCACGGTGAGCCCCACCCCGTGCTCCGGATCGGGCGGCAGCACGAAGGCGTCGCCGTAGCCCATGGCCCGGATGGGGCGCGCGCTGCCGATGCGCAGATCCTTGAGCCGCCGGTAGTCGCCATAGGCGATGTGATACCCGAAGAGGCCGGGAGGCACCTCGGTCTGCCCGTTCACGGAGAGCAACTCGCCGGTGGCATGCACGGTGGCCGTCGTGGGCGTCCGGGGCTTCCAGCGGGCCAGGTGCAGGTCCACGATCCGGAACTCCACTTTGCCGATGCCCAGCGGGTTCACCACCCCGAAGGCCAGCCGCGCCGCCTGATCCCGGTCGAAGTGGAAGTTCTCGTCGAAGTTCCCCGAAGCCCCCGCCCCCGTGCCCGCATCGTTGAAGATCCATTCGGCATGCCGCAGGTGGTCCCAGTCGATCACCACCGTCTGCTCCGCCCGGGTCAGGGGGACCGCGTTGCGCACCGTGTACCAGGAGCCGTCATGCTCCATGATCCCGAAATCCACCCACGCGTCGTGACGCGGCGTGTCGGTGGCCACGGTGACCATCACCCCATCCCACTCCGACCAGTCGCGCCGGCCGCCCAGGTAGGCCGCCGCCCAGCGGGCGCGGTTCCAGTTGACCCGGCGCGTGCCCATGTCCAGCGACACCCGCACCTCGCCGTCCACCACCTCCGCGTTTCGCCAGCCCGCGCGTTGCGCGAAGCCGGTGACCTCTCCCTCGACATCCTGACCCCGGAACCGGCCCGTGAAGGTTCCCGTCACCTTGTCGTCCGACACCTTCAGGTCGCGCAGGGTGAACCGGGCCTCCGCATCACCGGGCACCCAGCGGTCGTCCCCGATCCTCACCTCCAGATCCAGCCGGTTCCAGGCGTCATGTCCGGTGAGGCGAGCCGCATGGGACCCCTGGTTGTATCCGGGCGCGTCCGCGGTCACCGCATCCTGCCAGGCGTCCTCCTGGCGCCGTAGAAAGATCCGCAGATCCTTGCGCGTGTTCTCCCGGATCTCGCCCTCATCCGTGACCTGCTGGAACAGGGCGCCCCGGAGGTCCAGCATCACCTCCACCAGCCCGCCCTCGATCTCGACCACCAGGGGTTCGGTGACCACCCCGCCTGGAATCGGCCGGGCCTGTCCCGCCCCGGCCCAGCATCCCACCGCCACCATCACACCAGCCATCACACGTCGCATCATCCTTGCCTCCGGAATCGGGGTGAGCATCCTGAGGAATCTGCCCCACCGGGCCTTGAGCGGCAAGGCTTCAGAACCGGGACGGGAGGAGGGAGGGGCGAGAGGTCAGACGTCAGGGTCAGTGGTCAGTGCCCGCCGCGGAACTGGTGGGTTCCGCTGGATAAGGAGTGAGACGGCCGACGCGATGCGGGATGTGCGATGTGCGATGTGGGTTCCGGGAAACCGAAGATTGATGATTGACGAGGTACGATTGCCGAGGTGAAGCCGCCGCCAGGCGGCGCCCCGTGGCCCGGGCTTCCAGCCCGGAGCCGAGCGAGATCTGGCCCCGACCCGGCCATGAGGAGAGCTTCCTCCGACCATGGTCGATCCGGGATCCGACCTCGCTCGGGCACGGGCTGGAAGCACCGTGCCACGCCAGGGACATCCTGCTGGCGAGCCGTGGTTTGTGGGGGACAGCGTGCTTTGGTGTCTCAGAGCAGTGAAGGCCGCTGAACCGCGCCGCTGCGCGGCGCGGTCCAGCCGGATAAGGGGTGAGACATGGGGCGGTGCGGGGCCGTTTCATTGGAGATTGGGGATTGGTTTCATTGGGGGAGCGCGTGTCCGGTCGCCGTTCGCTATCGCCATCGGTTCCCGCGGCTCGGACGGGGGCGCGGGGAAACCGCAGAATGTCGAATGTCCAACTCCGGGGGTGGATCCACGCTCCGACGTGTCGCGGCGTAGCTCCGCGAAGCCTGGCGGAAGCCAAGGCGGTGTCGCACGGGGGGAGGAAG
>PXDE01000408.1 GCA_003566475.1 PVC group bacterium
AGCACGCGCGAGCTGGCGGGCTCACTTCGAGGGGCTGAAGCCTCCTCGAAGACTTCCGCTTGAAAGCGGAACTCCGGCAAATCCTCCCTTATCCCGCATCCCGAGTCTCGTATCGCGCCTCACCCCCGCCTAAGCACCCACCGGACCAGAGCCTTCTCCTTGGCCCAGAAGAAGCGGAACTGGCCGAGGAGGGTGCCCCAGGCCAGGAGGAGGAGCTGGTAGAGGGGGAAGACGAGGGCCAGGTAGGTGGCCACCTTGACCCAGGTCTCGGTGTCGTCGGTGAACCCGAACAACCGCCACACCCCCCGGCGGGCCACGACCACGCTCATCCCGGCCAGGGAGAAGGCGACGAGGACGGCGACGATGCGCCAGGTGGAGTCGAGCCCCCAGCGGCGGCCGAGACGGGCCATCCAGCGGGGGCGGTCCTGGTCCTCCGGCCGGTCAGCGGCCGGCGGGCGCGGACGAGGGCTCGGCATGGTCGGCCAGAATGTTGACCTTGTTGTGGGCGGTCTCGATCACCCCCTCCCCCACCTCGTACCAGGTCTCCCGGCCGGACCCGTCCCGGACCATGAGATGGCCGGGCCGGAGCGCGGCCACCAGCGGAGTGTGGTGGGCGAGCACCCCGAAGTAGCCGTCGAGGCCCCGGGCCTGGAGGGAGGTGGCCGGGCCCTCGAAGGTGATCCCGGCCGGGGTGAGGATGCGGAGGTCGAAGGTCTCGGCCATGGGACGGTCAGTCCTTCTTCAGCGTGGCGGCCTTCTCGAGCACCTGGTCGATGTGCCCGACCATGTAGAAGGCCTGTTCGGGCACGTCGTCGTGCTTGCCCTCGAGCAGCTCCTCGAAGGAGCGGATGGTGTCCTCGAGCTCGACGTAGATGCCTTTCATGCCGGTGAACTGCTCGGCCACGTGGAAGGGCTGGGACAGGAACCGCTGGACCTTGCGGGCCCGCTCCACGGTGCGGCGGTCCTCCTCGGAAAGCTCGTCCATGCCCAGGATGGCGATGATGTCCTGGAGCTCCTTGTAGCGCTGGAGGATCTGCTGGACGCCGCGGGCCACCTGGTAGTGGCGCTCGCCGGTGACCTCGGGGCTGAGGATGGTGGAGGACGAGGACAGGGGGTCCACGGCCGGGTAGATGCCCAGCTCGGCGATCGGCCGCGACAGCTCGGTGGTGGCGTCGAGGTGGGCGAAGGTGGCGGCCGGCGCGGGGTCGGTGTAGTCGTCGGCCGGGACGTAGATGGCCTGGATGGAGGTGATGGACCCGGTCTTGGTGGAGGTGATGCGCTCCTGGAGGGCGCCCATTTCGGTGCCCAGGGTGGGCTGGTAGCCCACCGCCGAGGGGATGCGCCCGAGCAGGGCCGACACCTCGGACCCGGCCTGGGTGAACCGGAAGATGTTGTCGATGAACAGCAGCACGTCCTGGTTCATGGCGTCGCGGAAGTACTCGGCCACGGTGAGGGCGGACAGGGCCACGCGGGCCCGGGCCCCCGGGGGCTCGTTCATCTGCCCGAACACCATGGAGGTCTTGTCGATGACCCCGGACTCCTTCATCTCGCCGAACAGGGCGGTGCCCTCGCGGGTGCGCTCGCCCACCCCGGCGAACACGGAGTAGCCGCCGTGCTCGGTGGCGATGTTGTGGATGAGCTCCTGGATGAGCACGGTCTTGCCCACGCCCGCGCCCCCGAACAGCCCCACCTTGCCGCCCCGGCGGTAGGGGGCGAGGAGGTCGATCACCTTGATCCCGGTGACCAGGGTGGAGGCGGACACGTCCTGGTCCTCGAACTTCGGGGCTTGCCGGTGGATGGGCAGGCGCTCCTGGGTCTCGATGGGGCCCGCCTCGTCGATGGGCTGGCCGAGCAGGTTCATGACCCGGCCCAGGGTGGCCTCGCCCACGGGCATCCGGATGACGTCGCCGCTGTCGCGCACGGGGGTGCCCCGGACCAGGCCCTCGGTGGCGTCCATGGCGATGGTGCGGGCCACGTTGTCGCCCAGGTGCTGGGCCACTTCGAGGGTGAGGTTGTCCTCGCCCTCGCCGAGGGCGGGGTTGGTGACGGTGAGCGCGTTGAGGATGGCGGGCAGGTCGCCCTCGGGGAACTCCACGTCCACCACGGCGCCCATCACCTGCAAGACCTTGCCGGTGGCGGCCTCGGCGGGGGCGGCGGCGCCGTCCTTGCGAGGGGCGGTCTTTCTGGACTTGGCTTTGGATCGGGTCTTGGCGGCCATGGCGTCGGTCTCCGGGGGCGTGGGATCAGAGGGCTTCGGCGCCCGAGATGATTTCCGTGAGTTCAGTGGTGATGGCGGCCTGCCGGGCGCGGTTGCGGAGCAGGGTGTAGTCGTCGATCATGGACTCGGCGTTGCTGGTGGCGCTGTCCATGGCGCTCATCCGGGCCCCGTGCTCGCCGGCCGCGTTCTCCAGCAGGGCGAAATAGATCTTGAAGGTCACCGTCTTGGGCAGCAGCTCGGCCAGGAGCTCCTTGGTGCTGGGCTCGAAGGTGTAGTTGGCCTCGTATTTCGTGGCCTCGTGGATGACCTCGGCCGGCTCGATGGGCAGGGCCTGGAGGAAGATGGGCTTCTGGCTGATGGCGCTCTTGAAGGTGTTGTAGAGGAGGTGGACCTCGTCGTAGGTGCCGTCGAGGAAGCCCTCGGTGAAGTCGTCCACGATGGCCTGGGCCCCCTCGAAGCTGGGGCGGGCGGTGACGTCCTCGTGGTGGGCGCGCAGGGGGAACCGACGGCCCAGGGCCATGTAGGCCCGGCGGCCCGCGTAGGCGAGGTGAATCTCCTCGTAACGGTCCTTCCGCTCGGCCATCCAGGCCCGGGCGGCCTTGACCACCCCGTGGTTGAACGACCCGCACAGCCCCTTGTCCGAGCTGAACACCACCAGCAGCGCCCGCTTCGGCTTCTCGCGCGGGGTGAGCAGGGGATGGGCCGAGGAGTCCACCGACGCGGCCAGCCGCGAGATCACGTCGCTCAGCGCGGCCGCGTAGCGGCTGGCCTCGCGCTGGGCGTGCTGGGCCTTGCGCAGCTTCGATGCCGACACCATCTTCATGGTGCGGGTCATCTTGTGCGTGTTCCGCAGGCTCGCGATCTTGTCCGTGTATTCCTTGATGCTGGGCATTAGGAGGGGTCAGTAGTCAGGGGTCAGGGGTCAGTGAGGGCCGCTGAACCGGTGGGTTCAGCCGGATGACGGGTGAGACAGCGGCGCCGATCCGACTTCGCCAAGGCGCTACGTCGGACAAGTTGTGGGCTGTGGGATGTGCGATGTGGGCCGGTCCCTCCGTGGCCCGGGCTTCTAGCCCGGAGCCGAGCGAGGTTTGGTCCCGATCCGGCCATGAGAAGTGCCTTCGCCGACTATGGCCGATCCGGGATCCTGCCTCGCGCGGGCACGGGCTGGAAGCGCCGTGCCACGGCGGGGGTATCCTGCTGGCAAGCAATGGTTTGTGAGTCATGGTGCGCATGGTTTCTCAGAGCAGTCGTCGTAAGTCAGGGATTCAGCCTTCAGCCTTCAGGTTTCAGGTTTCAGGTTTCAGCCTTCAGGGTTCCTTCTTCCCTTCCTTCTTCGCGTCCTCCTTCTCCTCCTTGGCCTCGGGGGCGGGCTGGGCCTTCGGGGCGTCCTTTCCGTCCGGCTTCGACTCCTTCTTGAGGTCGTCGCTGAAGGACTCCCTGACCTTCTGGATGACGTTCTCGAGCTGGGACTTGATGTCGTCGGTGAGGGCCTTGGCCTCGTCGAAGGCCTTCACGAAGTCGGCGAAGTGCGAGTCGAGGGCGTCGTGGAGGGCCTGTTCGAATGCGAGCACCTTGTCGACCGGGAGGTCGTCGAGGAACCCGTTGACCCCGGCGTAGATGATGGCCACCTGCTTGGACACCTCCTGGGGGGCGTGGACGCCCTGCTTGATGACCTGCATGAGCCGCTGGCCGCGCTCGAGCTGGCGGCGGGTGGCGGGGTCGAGGTCGGAGGCGAACTGGGAGAACGCGGCCAGCTCGCGGTACTGGGCGAGGTCGAGGCGGAGGGAGCCGGCGGCCTGCTTCATGGCCTTGATCTGGGCGTCGCCGCCCACCCGCGACACGGAGAGGCCGGGGTTGATGGCCGGCCGCTGGCCCGCGTAGAACAGGTCGGACTGGAGGAAGATCTGGCCGTCGGTGATGGAGATGACGTTGGTCGGGATGTAGGCCGACACGTCGTTGGCCTGGGTCTCGATGATGGGCAGGGCGGTGAGGCTGCCCCCGCCCTGCTCGTCGCCCATCTTGGCCGCGCGCTCGAGCAGCCGGCTGTGGAGATAGAAGATGTCGCCGGGGTAGGCCTCGCGGCCGGGGGGGCGGCGCAGGAGCAGGGAGAGCTGCCGGTAGGCCTGGGCCTGCTTGGTGAGGTCGTCGTAGATGATGAGCGCGTGCCCGCCCGAATCGCGCACCTGCTCGGCCATGGCGCAGCCCGAGTAGGGCGCGATGAACTGCATGGGGGCGGGGTCCGAGGCGGTGGCGGCCACGATGGTGGTGTACTCCATGGCCCCGTGCTTCTTGAGGGTCTCGTGGACCTCGACCACGGTGGAGCGCTTCTGCCCGATGGCCACGTAGAAGCAGCGGACGTTCTGGCCGCGCTGGTTGATGATGGTGTCGATGGCGAGGGCGGTCTTGCCGGTCTTGCGGTCGCCGATGATGAGCTCGCGCTGCCCGCGCCCGATGGGGGTGAGGGCGTCGATCACCTTGATCCCGGTCTGCAGGGGCTCGCTCACGTTCTGGCGGAGGATGATGCCCGGGGCCTTGACCTCGATGGGCCGGAGATCGTCGCGGGGGATGGGGGCGTCGCCGTCGATGGCGTTGCCGAGGGCGTCCACGATGCGGCCCACCAGGGCCTCGCCGGCGGGCACGGAGGCGATCTCCTCGGTGCGCCGGACCTCGTCGTTCTCCTTCACCGAGGTGTCGTCGCCGAAGATGGCCACGCCGACGTTGTCCTCCTCGAGGTTCAGGGCCATGCCCCGGATGCCGCCGTCGAACTCCACCAGCTCGCCCGCCATCACGTTGGCCAGCCCGTGCACGCGGGCGATGCCGTCGCCCACGCTGATCACGGTGCCGACCTCGTAGGTCTCGGTCTGCAGGTCGAAGTCGGCGAGCTGGCGCTTGATGACCGAGGAGATCTCCTCGGGCTTGAGCTTGAGTTCGGTGGTCATGACGCGGCTCCTTGGAGAATGCCGTTCCGCACGCGCTGGAGGGCGGAGGCGATGCTAAGGTCGAGAATGGTGTCGTGGACGCGGATCCGGAATCCGCCGAGGAGGGCGGGATCGTCGTGGACGGTCAGGCGGATCTTCCCGCCCAGCCGCTTCTCCAGGCGAGTCGTGAGCTTGCCGATCTGCTCTTCGGAGAGGGGATGGGCGGCGTGGACGTCCACGGGCTGGATGCCCTGGGCCTGGCAGGTGAGGAGATCGAACACCTGGCACACCCCGGCGATCTCGGCGGCCCGACGGCGGTGGTGGTCGAGGAAGGACAGGAAGCGCAGGGTCAGGGCGTGAACCTTGCCCTCGAACAGCTCCCGGAGCACCTGGTCGCGCTGTTCGGGGAGGATCACCGGGTTGCCCATGAGGGCGGCGAAGTCCGGGCTCTCGCGGAGCAGGCGCTGGACGTCGAGGATGTCGGCATAGACCGCGTCCAGGGCCCCCTCGTCCTGGGCGAGCCGGAACAGGGCCTTGGCGTACCGTTTCGCCGCCGGGCTCGCGATCATACCGCTACACCTGTCCGATCAGCTTGTCGGCGAGCTCACGGCCTCGCTTCTCGTCGAGGCTGTCCTCGACCAGGGCCGAGGCGATCTGGACGGCCAGGTCGGCGCTTTCGCGGCGCAGGTCGGCGCGGGCCCGCTCGGTGGCGGTCTTGATCTCGCGCTGGGCGTTCTCGAGCAGGATCTGGGACTCCTCCCGGGCCTTGGCCTGGATGACCCGGCCCGCCTCCACCGCCGCCTTGCGGGCGTCGGCGACGATGGCCTTGGCCTCGGCCTTGGCCTCGTCGGCGGTCCGCTGGCGCACGTCCTCGATCTCGGCCAGCTCGGCCTTGAGCTTGCGGGCGTCGACCACGGCCTGGCGGAGCCCCGCCTCGCGCTTGTCGAGGGCGCCCAGGATGGGCTTCCAGGCGTACTTGCCCAGGACATAGACCAGGCCGGCGAACACCAGCAGGGTCCAGAACACCATGGGACCGGAGACGCTGATGACGTCCGGCTCCCCGTTGTGGGCGGGGTCCGGCCCGTGGCCGGGCACCACCGCCACCGCGCCGGCGCCCGGCGACTCCTGTGCCGCTTGGGACATGGAAGGGAAACTCCGGCCGACTTACCGGGCCAGCAGGCAGACCACGGCCGCGAAGAAGGCCACGCCTTCCACGAGGGCCGCCGCGATGATCATCGCGGTCTGAATCTGCTTGCCCGCCTCGGGCTGACGGGAAATCCCGGCCAGCGCCGAGTACCCGATGAGGCCGATGCCCAGCCCCGCGCCAATGGTCACCAGTCCCGCGCCAATCGATGCCAACCCGCCCATGGTCCTGTCCTCCTGAATGTCCTCGTGAAGTACGTACGGCACAAACTCGCCACTATATGGCGAACCGATGAAATGGCAAGACCGTCGTCCCTAGTGCTCGGGATGGAGGGTCATGCCGATGAAGATCGAAGAAAGCATGGTGAAGATGTAGGCCTGCAGGAAGGCCACGAACAGCTCGAGCAGCCCGATGGCCACGGCGGCCGCCACGGCGGGGAGGGCGATCAGGCCGAAGGACACCACCAGGCCGATCAGCGAGAAGATCACGATGTGGCCGGCCAGCATGTTGGCGAACAGCCGGATGCAGAGGGCGAAGGCCTTGATGAAGATGCCCAGGAACTCCACCAGGAACAGCAGGGGCAGCACCGGCGTGGGCACTCCGTGGGGCAGGAATCCCCGGAAGAACCCCACCGCCCCGTTGGCCTGGATCCCGCCGCCGATCATGGTGCCCAGGGTGACCAGGGCCAGGGCGGCGGTGACGTTGATGTTGCCGGTGGCGGTGACGAACACGGGGAGCATGCCCATCAGGTTGAGGGTGAGGATAAAGAAGAACTGGGTCAGCAGCAGGGGCGCCATCCGCCGTCCGTTCTCCTCCCCGAGGTTGGCGTAGACGATCTGGTCGCGCACGAACAGCACCATGGATTCGAGGAGATTGGTGACCCCCCGGGGCACCGCCTCGTCCCTGCGGTAGATCCTGGCGAACAGGAGATAGACCAGCCCGGCGCCGATCAGGACCATCAGCCCGTGCAGGGAGATGAACGGAGGAAGGTGGAGATCCAGGCCGAGCACCGACCAGTGCTGCCCGTCGGACACGTGGTGGAGCACATACGCGTCCACCGCCTCCGCCTTGCCCATCGCCGCATCCGCCATATCCGCCGCAATCCCCTGAATGTCGAGCTGTGTGTGCGCCTTGCCGCGGAGGCCGAGCCCCCGGGCCGGTACGAAACCGCAGATATGTACACGACGGGAGCGGCGACGCCAAGCCCGTTATGGCGGGTCTCCGCGTGGGTGACGGCACCAGGAGGGCCTCGCTGTCGACGTTGGTCGGAAGGACGCTCGCCCGAGGTCCTCACCGTCGTCGTGCCCTTTTGTGCCTACCGCAGGCCGCGCCGAAGCCCGGCGAAGGCGGGTGGTTCACTCCCCCTGCCCGACGTCGGCGTATTCGCCCATCCGCCGCTTCAGCTTGAATTCCTCGACCCAGCAGAAGAGCACGGGGACGGTGAACATGGAGATGATGACCAGGGACATGCCGCCCAGGCTGGGGATGGCCATGGGGATCATGATCTCGGCCCCCCGGCCGGTGGAGGTCATCACCGGGAGCAGGGCCAGGATGGTGGTGGCGCTGGTCATGAGGCAGGGCCGCACCCGGCGCATCCCCGCCGCCACCGTGGCCTTGCGGAGCTGCTCCACAGTCTCGGTGCGCCGGTCCCGGAAGCTCTGCATGAGGTAGGTCGAGATCACCACCCCGTCGTCCACCGCGATCCCGAACAGGGCCAGGAAGCCCACCCACACCGCCACGCTGAGGTTCACGGGGCGGAGCTGGAACAGGTCGCGCAGGTTCACCCCGAACACCGCGACGTTGGCGAACCAGTCCTGCCCGTAGAGGTAGATCATCACGAATCCGCCCGCCCAGGCCACCGCGATCCCGCTGAACACGATGAAGGTGGTGCTGACGGCGCGGAACTGGAAGTAGAGGATGAGGAAGATGATGGCCATGGACACGGGCAGGATCAGGCGCAGGGTCCGGGCGGCGCGGAGCTGGTGCTCGTAGCTGCCCGCGAACCGCCACGAGACGCCGGGCGGGACGGCGAGCCGTCCCTCGGCCACCAGGGCGTCGAGATAGTCGCGCACCTGCTCCACCACCTCGACCTCGGCCAGCGCGCCGGCCCCGCTGAAGGTGACGTAGGCGGACAGGAAGGTGTCCTCGCTGCGGATCATTTGGGGGCCGCGCACGAACCGGATCTCCGCCACCTCGCCCAGGGGGATGGCGGCGCCGCCCGTCCCGTGGACCAGGGTCCGCCGGATCGCCTCGGGATCGTCGCGCAGCTCGCGCGGGTAGCGCACCCGCACCGGGTAGCGCTCGCGGCCCTCCACGGTGGTGGTGACCTCGCGCCCCCCCACCGCCGTCATCATGGCCATGTGCACATCCTGGATGTTGACCCCGTAGCGGGCGATGGCCTCGCGGTCGGGCACGATCTCGAGGTAGGGCTTGCCCACCACCCGGTCGGCGTTGACGGTGCCCGGGTTGACCGCCGGCACCTCGCGCACCCGGCGCTCGAGCTCGACGGCCATGCGGTCGAGGGTTTCGAGATCGGGGGCCCGGATCTTGAGGCCCATGGGGGCCCGCATGCCCGTCTGCAGCATGACCAGCCGGGTCTCGATGGGCTGGAGGGGCGGGGCCGAGGTGGTGCCGGGAATCGCGGCGACCCGGGCGATCTCGTCCCAGATGTCGCGGGGACGGCGGATGTGGTCGCGCCACTGCCGGTAGGGCTGGCCCCGGCGGTCCGGGATCAGCTCCCCGTCCTCGTCGCGGACGAACTCCCCGGCCCGGCGATCGTAGCGGAAGTTGATCCTCCGCCCCGCCTCGTCAGAGATGTACTCGGGGCGGTAGTGGATGACGGTCTCGATCATGGACACCGGGGCGGGGTCGAGCGGGCTCTCGGCCCGGCCGATCTTCCCGGTGACGCTCTCCACCTCCGGCACGCCGGCGATGGCCATGTCCTGGTGGCGGAGCACCTCCAGGGCCTCGCCCACCGAGGCGTGGGGCATGGTGGTCGGCATCCAGAGGAAGGAGCCCTCGTCGAGGGTGGGCATGAACTCCCGGCCCAGTCCGGGGAACTCGTGGGCGGCCCAGACCCAGGGCCGGCGGAGCCGGACCCGGTCCGGATCCCGGGTGGCCGCCACCACCGCCAGCCCCAGGAGGGCCAGGAAGCCGAGGGGCAGCCCGATCCGGGCCAGGGCCAGGGGGCGGCCAGGAACCCCGAGATGGCGGAGCCAGGCCAGGAGGTCGTGGATCAGGGCCAGCCCGACGAGTCCGAGAACCACCGGACCGGCCACGGGGAACGCGCGGTCGAACCCCATCCAGACGGTCAGGCCGTAGAGGGTCAGGAGCAGGGGAATGGAGATGAAAAGCCCCTTGGCCAGGAGGAAGGCCCGCAGCAGATGCGGGTAGAGCCGGTGGAACAGGGCGAAGCCGCCCAGCAGCCCGCCGATCAGCCCGGCCACGAAGATCGCGTTGCGGGTCAGGCCGCGTTCCGGGCCCAGCGGCTCCCAGACCACGGAGAGGACCAGCCCCACCCCGACCGCGGCCAGGGCGGAGGCCAGCCAGCGCCCGACCCCGGCCCGGCTGGCCTGCTCCGGACGGACCAGCCGCCACACCGCCCAGGCCACCACGCCCAGGCCGACCGCCATCACCGCCGTCCAGCCGAGGGCGAAGCCTCCCACCGCCGCCGCCACGCCGACCAGCCCGAACCCGAAGTCCAGCCCCCGGCGGGCCTTCCGGACCCCGTCCCGGCCCGCCACCATCAGGTGGAGCAGGGCCGGGGCCACCAGCAGGGCGGCCAGGATCGCCCCCACCAGCACGAAGGTCTTCGTCCAGGCCAGGGGCACGAACATCTTGCCCTCGGCCCCGGTCATGGTGAACACGGGCAGGAAGCTCACCACGGTGGTGGCGATGGCGGTGACGATGGCCGAGCCCACCTCGCGGGTGGCCCGGTACACGGTCTCGCGCTTGGGCGTCTCCGGGGCCGCCTCGGCCAGGTGGCGGAGCACGTTCTCGGTGACGATGATCCCCATGTCCACAATGGTGCCGATGGCGATGGCGATGCCGGCCAGCGACACCACGTTGCTGTCCACCCCGAACAGCTTCATGGCGATGAAGCACACCAGCACGGCCAGAGGTAGGGTGAGGCTGATCACCACCGAGGCCCGGAGGTGGGCCATCATCACCAGCACCACGATGATGGTGACCAGCATCTGCTGGAACAGGGCGTCATTGAGGGTGGCCAGGGTCTCGTAGATGAGCCCGGTGCGGTCGTAGAAGGGGACGATATCGAGCTGGCTCAGGGTGACCCACTCCGGCCAGGCCTCGCGGGGATTCGCCCGCAGCCAGTCCGTCCAGGCCCCGTGGTCGGTGGCGGAGGCGCCGGGCGCCTGGATGCCGAGGGCGGCCGCGAAGGCCTCGACCTCGGCCGGCGTGGTCCGCTCCCAGTCGAACACCGCCCGGGCGGGCAGGCCCCCGGCGATCTCATCGATCTGGCCCTTCACATTGTGGATGGCCTGCAGCGGGTTGTAGCCCTCGCGGACCACCACCACTCCGCCCACCGCCTCCGCCCCGGACTGGGTGAGCACCCCGCGCCGGGGGGCCGGGCCCAGGCCCACCCGGGCCACGTCGCCCACCCGCACCGGCACGAACCCCTCGCCGCCCCGCACCACCGCCGCCTCGATCTCGGCCACGTCCTTCACGAATCCCACCCCGCGCAGGAGGTACTCGACCCGGTTGATCTCCGTCACCCGGGCCCCCACATCGAGGTTGCTGCGGGCCACCGCGTCGGCCACCTGGCCCAGGGTCACCCCGTAGGCCCGGAGGGCGTCGGGGTCCACCTCCACCTGGATCTCGCGCACGAAGCCGCCGATGGAGGCCACCTCGCTGATCCCCTCGGCCGCGAGCAGGCCGTAGCGCACGTACCAGTCCTGCACCGAGCGCAGGTCGTGGAGATCCCAGCCGCCGACCGGCTGGCCGTCCGGGTCGCGGCCCTCCAGCGTGTACCAGAAGATCTGGCCGAGGGCGGTGGCGTCGGGGCCGAGGGCGGGCTGGGCCCCGCTCGGGAGGAGGCCGGCAGGCAGGCTGTTGAGCTTCTCGATGATCCGCGCCCGCGACCAGTAGAATTCGATGTCCTCGTCGAAGATCATGAAGATCGCCGACACCCCGAACATGGAGAGGCTGCGAACCTCGTTCACCCCCGGCACGCCCATCAGGGAGACGGTCAGGGGGTAGGTCACCTGGTCCTCGACGTCCTGGGGCGAGCGGCCCGGCCATTCGGTGAACACGATCTGCTGGTTCTCGCCCAGGTTGGGGATGGCGTCCACCGGCACCGGATGCCGGGGCAGCCCGGCGATGTCCCAGTCGAACGGGGCCACCACGATCCCCCAGCCCGCCATCAGCAGGACCAGCAGGAACGTCACCAGCTTCTGCTCCAGGAAGAACCGGAGCAGCCGGGCGAACCCGGCCTCGCGCTCGGCGCTCACCACACACCTCCATCAACGCGTGGAAGGGGGAAAGAAGAACCGCGAATGGACGCGAATGAACGCGAATTTGGAAGTAGGTCGGGCATGCCTGCCCGACCTGGACGGCTGACGTTCGCACGACGCCGTCCCCAGACGTCTAGTCCGTCATGTCGTCCCGCTCCGGGACGGCTGAGGTGGCCTGAGGCCAATGAGTCGCAGCGGTCTTGCCGAAGGACTGGGGACCAGGGATACCGGCCAGTACCTCGCTGTCTGTGACAGCGAGGGCGCGTGCCTAGTGCCGAGATCGAGGAAGGTCTGGACAACGGCCTTGCTTCCACCGAATCAGGCTCGTTCCATGCTCGGTCCGTCCCGCAGGGCGGGAACAGCGGACTACTTGGTCCGCGAGGGTCTGGACGCAGGCGGTTGCACTCCGATGCTCTGCCCGCAGGATCGCGGAACGGTGCGCCGAAGCCATCGCGGCTTCGGCCATACTCCAAGAGCCAACGGATACGCGCAGAAGACGGTTCGTATGTTCCCTCCGCCCTGTGGCGGCCGCTCGCCCGAGTCTTCGAGAGAGAACGGCTCCGGCGAGGAGGGCTCAGCCTCCCCTCCCATTCGCGCCTCCCTCGCCGAAGCGTCTGCGCGAAGCCCGGTCCATCCCCTCCACCGGAGGGGTGCCCGGAGGGCGGGGTGGGTTGGGCGTCCATTCGCGGTTCAACCTCTGCGGGGTCCGAAACGTTGTGGCTGCGCAGCGATTTCACGGTGCGTCCTCCAGCGTCTCCTCGACCCAGCCGCACTCGAGCATGGCCGCGCCCCAGTAGGGGTTGCGGATGTCCTCGTCGGGCTGGAGCCAGAAGCCTTCGCGGTCCTGCACCATGGGGCAGACCGCCCGGTGGACGGGGCCCACGCCTCCGGTGCCGAATCGGCGCACGGCCACGGTCAGCGCGTCGCTGAACGGCTCGAAGGCGACGCGCATACCGTCCAGATCCTCCGCCTCCGCGAACCGCCCCAGCGCCTCGTCCATGGTCCGGGCCTGGCTCACCCACACCGCCCGGGCCACCGTGGACAGCCCTTCGCGGCCGATGGTCGCGAGCTGCGCCTCCGCCTTCGCGCCCGCCTCCCGCGAGGCGTCCGGATCGTCCCCGGCCAGCGCCCCCACCAGCGCGAAGTTGGCCCGGATCAGCCCGCCGAACGCCGTCCGGAAAGCCTCCGGCGTCTCGATCCGCCCGTCCGGGGCGGGGGGCGGCGCGGTCGGCCGGGGCCGGTGCTCGGTGTGGTCGGCGTGGTCCGGCATGTCGCCATGATCGTGAACGGGAGGCGCGCCGCCCTCGGGGGCCATCATGCTGGGCCGTCCCCGGATCTGGAGCTCGGAGTCGATCTTGAACGCCCCGTGCACCACCACGAGGTCGCCCTCGCGCAGGCCGCTCCGCACCACCTGCCAGTCGCCCGCCCGGGGCCCCGGCACGATCTCCCGCGGTTCGAACGTCGGCCGCTCCTCGCCCGGGATCTGCACGTAGACCAGGGCCCGGGTGCCGGTGTGGAGCGGGGCCGAGGCCGGCACCACCAGCGGCGCGCCATCGATCTCCGACCGCACGGTGGCCCGGGCGAACATGCCGGGCTTGAGCCGCCCGTCGGGATTGGGCGCCTCGACCCGGACCCGGGCGGTGCGGGTGCGCTCGCCCACCACCGGGGCGATGAACGCCACTATGCCCTCGAACCGTTCGCCGGGATGGGCCTCGACCGTGAACCCCGCCGCCTGCCCTTCGGCCAGCCAGCCCAGATCGCGCTCGAAGGCCTCGAGCTGGAGCCACAGCACGGACAGGTCGGCCAGCCGCAGCAGGGGCTGGCCCGTCTGCACATAGTCGCCCTCGGCCACCCGGCGCTCCAGGACCACGCCATCGGCCGGGGCAAGAATCTGCACCCGGTCCTCGGCCCGGCCCCGGGCCTCGATCTCAGCCACCTGGTCGGCGGTCAGCCCGAGCTGGCGCAAGCGCTCGCGGGCGGCCTCGGCCCCGCGGGCGGCAGGGGTGCCTTCGGCCGCGGTGCGCGCCGTCGCCGCCGCCGCCAGCAGCTCCTGCTGGGCCGCGATGAGCAGCGGACTGTAGAGGGTGACCAGCGGCTGGCCTTGCTCGACCCGCTCGCCGGTGGCGTTCACATGCAGCGCCTCGATCCGGCCGGGGGTCCAGGCGGCCAGCGTGCGCAGCCGGGTCTCGTCGGGCTCCATCCGCCCCAGCAGCCGGACCTCGGCCGCCACCTCCCGACGCTCGGCCGGTCGCACCTGGACCTGCATCAGGGCGACGGCCTGCTCGGACAGCCGGAGCCGGGGCGGCCCGTCGGGGTCGTCTGGCTCGTCGTCCTCGGGCACGGGGATCAGCTCCATCCCGCAGATCGGACACTTCTCGTTGGGATCGGTGGTGCGGACCTGCGGGTGCATCGAGCAGGTGTACATCGTCTCGCGGCCCGGCTCGGCCGGCCCTTCGTCGGCCGAC
>PXDE01000365.1 GCA_003566475.1 PVC group bacterium
ATCCTGCCCGGAGCCGAGCGAGGTTCGGCCCCGACCTGTCCATGAAGAGCGTCTCCGCCGACCATGGTCGATCCGGGATCCTGCCTCGCTCGGGCACGGGCTGCCTGCCCGCCCTCCCGTTCGGTCGGGAGCAGGCGGGGAAGCGCCGTGCCACGTCGGGGACATCCTGCTGGCAAGCGGTGGTTGGTGGGAGGAGGGCTGATCGGGAGGGCGAGGCTCCCGCCGAGCCGGAGCGAGGACGGGACATGCCCGGGTTCCTGGAACGAGCCAGGCATCCGCCCTGAAGGGGCGGCCGCAGGCGCGCGAACAGGCCCAGGCCGGGACCGGCGTCGATCTCCTGCGGAGAATGTCATTGCGGAGTTGGTTTCGATGTAGAGCGGCAAATGGTGTTTCAGAGCGAAAGGAGGTTGCCATCCCTGCCTGCGGCCGCTGACGACGGTTCGCCCGGCCCGGCTTACCCCCTGATCCCGAACAGCTCCTCCCGAAGCACGTAGAGGATCAGCCCGACGATCATGGCCAGGACCAGGGCGGCGGCCGCATACGCCCATCCTGGCGTCGTTCGTGGAGAAACACCTTTAGCCCCCAAGCACCGGCCCCGACGCCACCCACCGCCAGGGTCCGGCCCACCCAGCCGAAATCAAGGGCTATCCACACGCAGAAGACCACGACGAGCAGAATGCCTGCGATGCCTACCGCGTCGTTGAGCGTGCTCCAGTACACCCGGCGCGAGAACCCGAAGACCTCCCGGCCGTCCTGGTTGTTGCTGTTTCCGGAAGGCATCATGGATCACGGGCTGGAGCCGCCGCGGACGCTACGCTTCTCAAACCACTGCTTGCCAATAGGATGTCCCCGACGTGGCACGGGGGCGCCTGCCCCCGTGCATTGCCCCCAGGAGGAGCCGCTGGCCCGGGAATACACCCCCCGCCACCTGCGGGATCCAAGAGGCCCGGGGGGAGGCCCCCCGGGCCACGGGAAGGCCGCATCCTGCATCGGCACGTGCCTCATCCATTGCTCCGGCTGAACTGCGGCGGTTCAGCGGCCGTCACTGCTCTGAGACACAATTCCGCGATTCCGTGGGCAAGTCGTTGGCCCTCAAAAACATATGATCGGATGATCGCCTCCCCAGTAGTCCGCTATTCCCGCCCTGCGGGACGGACCGCGCATGAAGCGAGCCTGCCTGGGCGGAAGAGAAGCCATGGTCCGACCTTCCTCCAGCCAGGCACCGACATGCGCCCTCGCTGTCACAGACAGCGAGGTCCTGGCATGCATCCCGCAACTTGTCCGACGAAGCTTCTGAGCGAAGTCGGATCCCGCATCCCGCATCCCGTATCGCGTATCCCGTATCGCCCCATCCGTCTCACACCTGTTCCGACTGGACCCAGCGGTCTAGGGGCGGTCACTGACCATTGGCCCCCCTCTACCTTTTCAGCAGATCAAATGGCACGATCTGCCGGGCCAGGAGGTTGTAGTCGAGGGCCACCACCTTCCAGCCGTCCGCCGTGCGGTAGCACTGGAAGGCGAAGAAGGCCGGGCCGCGCTCGAAGTCCATGCTCAGGTACACGATCTTGGTCGAGCGGGTGACGTCGAGCACGCCGATGAGGCTGAACGAGAGGTACGCCCCGTAGCGCTGCTCGATCTGCTGGAAGATCTGCCCCTGGGCCTCGGCCTGCTCGGGGGTCACGTTGTCGAGCCCGAACCAGATCTTGAGGGCCTCCAGCGATCCCCGTTCCGCGTAGGCCTGCATGCCGCGCCCGATGATGTCGGGAACCCGGAGCGGATCCACCTCCTGGGCCATCGCCGTCTGTCCCGCCATCGCCACCGCCACCGCCGCACCCATCCACGCCATCCGCACGTTCATCGCTCGACTCCTTTGGTTTTCGGACACTCGATTCCGGGGCAGCCTACGGCAGCCCGCCCCCCTGGGCCAGTCCAAACTGGCCTCGCCCTACAGGGAGGGATCCCGGCCGGTGAGCAGCCGGAAGGCCTCGACGTACTTGTCCCGGGTCCGGGCCACCACGTCCCCGGGCAGTTCGACCGCATGGGTCTTGTCGAAGGCGATCGATTCGAGGTAGTCGCGCACGTACTGCTTGTCGAAGCTGTCCTGGCCCCGTCCCACCGCGTACCGGTCGGCCGGCCAGAACCGGGAGGAGTCGGGGGTGAGCACCTCGTCGGCCAGCACCACCTCGCCCGCCGTGTTGACCCCGAACTCGAACTTGGTGTCGGCGATCAGAATGCCTCGCTCGGCCGCGTAGTCGCGGGCGGTGGCGTAGAGCGACAGGGCGAGGCGCTCCACCTCGCCGGCCCGTTCCGACCCCAGGATCTCGGCCGCCTTGTCGGGGTGGATGTTTTCGTCGTGCTCGCCCTGGACCGCCTTGGTGCTCGGAGTGTAGAGGGGCGCCCCCAGCTTGGCGCTCTCCTCCAGCCCGGCCGGGAGCGGAATGTCGCAGACCGTGCCCTTGCGGGTGTACTCCTTCCACCCCGATCCGGTCAGGTAGCCCCGGACGATCGCCTCGACCGGCAGGATCTCCAGCCGCCGCACCAGCATGCTCCGGCCCTCGAGCTGGTCCGCATAGGGCCGCACCGAGGCCGGCATCTGGGCCATGTCCCCGGTCACCAGGTGGTTCGGGCACGCGTCGTGGAGCAGATCGAACCAGAACAGGCTGAGCTGGGCCAGGATCTTGCCCTTGCCGGGAATCCCGTTGGCCATCACCACGTCGAACGCGCTGATCCGGTCCGTGGCCACGAACAGCAGGTGCTCGTCGTCGATCTCGTACAAATCGCGGACCTTGCCGCGGGTGACGAGCTTGAGGTCGGGACATTCGCTGCGGACGAGGGCGTCGGTCATGGACGGATTCTCCTGGGGTCAGTTGGTTGGACGAAGAGGCTACCCGGACCTCCCGCCCAAGGAAAGCCCGGAACCGCAGAGAGGGGACATCCCCGGTGGACGCCTCGCCTCCGCCGTGCTCCGGCGCCCCGGCCGGGGACGCTTCCGAACGCCCCTCATCCGGTGCCGGTCCCTGCCTGCTCTGAGACACCACTGCACGCCATTCCCAGCAAACCACTGCCTGCCAACAGGATGGCTCCGGCGTGGCACGGGGGCGCCTGCCCCCGTGCCTTGCCCCCAGGAGGAGCCGCTGGCCCCGGGGGGGCGCCTGGCGTAGGATGACCGCGCCATGAGGCAGCGCCTGTCACCACCGCGCGGGGTCCGCACATGATCTCCCGCCGTCCGGGAGCCTGGACACGGCGTGTCCGCAAGGCGCTGCTGGCCCTGGCCGCGCCG
>PXDE01000460.1 GCA_003566475.1 PVC group bacterium
ATTTGGCCCCGACCCGGCCATGAGGAGAGCTTCCTCCGACCATGGTCGATCCGGGATCCGACCTCGCTCGGGCACGGGCTGGAAGCGCCGTGCCACGTCGGCGACATCCTGTTGGCGAGCCGTGGTTTGTGGGGGACAGCGTGCATGGGTGTCTCAGAGCAGGGAGGTCTGCCTTGCCTGCCCAGCCTTGCGGGGCGCAGGCAGGCGACCGGCATGCGTACCCCAATCCCCAATCCTCAATCCCGGCGCATCTTGACGCTCCCGGCCCCGGGATGCACCCTGAACGCCCAACCGAACCCTCGCGGACCTGTCGCCTTGGCCAACCCCCGTCTCGAACAGCTTGAATCGTACGCCCTGGAGGTGATCGAGGGGCGCGCGCAGGGGCTGGGGCCGGCATGTCTGCGCGTGCTGCTGCGGCAGCTCGCGTTCGTGTTCGAAGGCGTGGTCCAGCTCCGGCTCGCCCTGTACCGGCACGGCATCCTGCGCCATCACCGGCTGGGGTGCCAGGTCATCAGCGTGGGCAATCTCACCGTGGGCGGGACGGGGAAGACCCCGGTGGTGGAGGTGCTGGCCCGCAAGCTGTCCGAGCGCGGACGGAAGGTGGCCATCCTCAGCCGCGGGTACAAGAAGGACCGCCCGCCCCGGACCACGCGCTGGCGGCACCGCCTGAAGCGGATGGGCCAGGAGGACCCCCCGCTGGTGGTGTCCGACGGCCGGAACCTGCTGCTCGACGCCGCCCGCAGCGGCGACGAGCCGTTCATGCTGGCCTCCAACCTTCCCGAGGTGGCGGTGATCGTGGACAAGAACCGGGTCAAGGCCGGGCGCTACGCCATCTCGCGCTTCGGCTGCGACACCCTGATTCTGGACGACGGGTTCCAGTACCAGGCGCTAGCCCATCGGATGGACGTGGTGCTGGTGGACCGCACCAATCCGTTCGGGAACGGCCGGATGCTTCCCCGGGGCACCCTCCGGGAACCGGTCCGGAACATCCGCCGGGCCGCGTTCATCTTCATCACCAAGTCCGACGGCGAGGGCTCGGAGGCGCTGCGCCGCCAGCTCCGTTCGCTCAATCCCGACGCGCAGATCCTGGCCTGCCGCCACTGCCCGCGCTACCTCCAGAGCGTGTACCTGCGCGACCGCGAGCCTCTGGAGTCGCTGCGGGGCATGCCGGTGCTCGCGCTTTCGGGCATCGCCGCCCCCCGGGGCTTCGAGGCCGAGCTGGAGCGGCTCGGGGCCCGGGTGGTCGGCCATCTCCGCTACGCCGACCACCACCGGTACACCCAGCAGGAGGTTCTCAACGCCATCAACCAGGGGCTGGCCCGGGGCGCCCAGGCCATCCTGACCACCGAGAAGGACGCGGTGCGGTTCCCGTTTCTCGACCGCCGGGATCTGCCCATCTATTTTCTCCGGGTCGAGATCGAGATGCTCAAGGGCGCGGAAGGGGACTTCGATGACTGGATCCGCCGGAAGATCTGTCTGGTCGGCTGAGGCCCCGGCCCGGCTGGCCGTGGTCTGCCCCACCTGGGTGGGCGACGGGCTGATGGCCCTGCCCGCCCTCCAGGCCTGGGCGGCCCGTCATCCCGGCGCCGCCTGGACGGCGGTGGCCAAGCCCCCGGCCATGCCCCTGTGGGCGATCGTCCCGGAGGCCGCCGACCGCCTGGCCTGGCCGGCCACGCTGGGCGGCCTCCGGACGGCCGCCCGCGACCTGCGGCGCCGCCGCCCCGACGCGGCCGTGATCTTCCCGAACTCCGTGCGCTCGGCGCTGCTGGCCTGGCTGGCCCGGATCCCCTGCCGACGGGGGTTCCCCGGCCACGGCCGCCGGGGGCTCCTCACCGATGTCGTGGCCGCGCCGGCGGCGCCCGTGCACCAGGTCGAGGAGGGATTCCGGCTGCTGGGCCTCCCCGCGCCCTCGCCCCTTCCGCCGGCCCGGCTCGAGGTGCCGTCGTCCGCCCGCGCCGCCGCCGCCGCCCGGATGGGCGATGCCCCCCGGCCCTGGCTGGCCGTGATGCCGGGCGCGGGCCGGGGGCCCGCCAAACGGTGGGCCCCGGAGCGGTTCGTGGCCGCCGCCCGGGAGTTCCACCGGCAATTCGGGGGCACCACGCTCTGGATGGGCGCGGCCGGAGACGAATCCCCGCTGCGCGCGGCGGGGGTCGGCGGGGATGGCCGCGACCGCATGCTGTGCGGCGGCACCGCCTTCGCGGAGTGGGCCGCCCTGCTGGAGGCCGCCGACGCCGCTCTGGCCAACGACAGCGGCGGCGCCCACCTGGCCGCCACGCTGGGCGTTCCGCTGGTGGCGATCTTCGGGGCCACCGATCCCCGGATCACCGCGCCCATCGGCCCCCGGGTGCGGGTGGTCCAGGCCGGCGGCCCGGGGTCGCGGGCGGTGGCCCGGCGCTCCGGGGAGGCGACCCGGCGGCTCGATGCGGTGTCCGTGGATGAGGTTGCCCGCGCCCTCCTGGCCGTCTACCCTCCCCAGCCATGACCCCCCCCGCCTCGGACGTCCCCCTCCCGGTCTCGGCCTGCGTGCTCACGTTCAACGAGAGCCGTAACATCCGCCGCTGCCTGGACAGCGTGCGGTGGTGCGAGGAGATCGTGGTGCTCGACAGCTTCAGCGCCGACGACACCCTCGAGATCGTGCGCGAGTTCACCGACGCCATCCACCAGATGCCGTGGGAGGGCTACGTGGTCCAGCGCAACCGGGTGCGCAAGCTGGCCACCCGGCCCTGGATTCTGATGCTGGACGCCGACGAGGAGGTCTCGGACGCCATGGTCCGCGACATCCGGGCCTTCTTCGCCTCCGACCCCGGCCATATCGTGGGCCTGGAGTTCCCGCGCAAGGTGTTCTACCTCGGCAAGTGGATCACCCACGGGGAGTGGTACCCCGACCACAAGCTCCGGCTGTTCCGGGCCGACAAGGGCTGGAGCGGCGGCCAGGAGCCGCACGACCAGGTGTTCGTCAATGGTCCGGCCCGGCGGGTGCGCGGGGAGATCCTGCACTACACCTACGACGACCTCACCGACCACGCGGAGCGGAACAACCGCTACTCCACCATCTCCGCCGAGGCCAAGCTGGCCGAGGGCGACCGGTTCCGCTGGCGCGACCTCCTGTTCCGGCCCCCGTTCCGGTTCCTCAAGTCCTACCTCCTGCGCCGGGGGTTTCTGGACGGCGCCCAGGGCTTCATCATCGCCTGCATGAGCAGCTACGCGGCCTTTCTGAAGTACGCCAAGCTGTATGTGCGGGACCGCGGCCTGCGCAAGCCCCCCTCCCCGCCCGCCTGATTCCCATGGAGCGACCACGGATCTTCCGGGCGGCGGGCACGGTGGGGGGCATGGTCGGGGGGAGCCGCCTGCTCGGCGCGGCCCGCGACGTGCTCATGGCCGCGCTCTTCGGCACCGGCCCGGTGATGTCCGCCTTCGCGGTGGCCTTCACCATCCCCAACCTGTTCCGCCGCCTGTTCGGCGAGGGCGCGCTCTCGTCCTCGCTGGTCCCGGTGTTCATGCGGATCCGCGAGCAGGAGGGCGACGGCCCGGCCTGGACCCTGGCCAACCGCATCCTCACCTTCGCCTTCGTCCTGCTGTCCGGCCTCTGCGTGGCCGGCATGGCCGGCCTGGCCGTGGCGCTGGCCCGGCTCGACCCCGTCGGCTATCCCGCCCAGATCGCCCGGCTCACCTTCTGGCTGCTTCCCTACATGGTGTTCATCTGCCTGGCCGCGCTGGCCATGGGCCTGCTCAACAGCTTCCACCGCTTCGCCCTCCCCGCCGCCGCCCCCTGGATCCTCAACCTCTGCTGGATCGCCGCCGCCGCCCTCGTCGCCCCCGCCCTCGGCGGCGGGCCGGAGCGCCAGATCTACGCCGTGGTCGGGGGCATCCTCATCGCCGGCCTGCTCCAGTTCGGGATTCAGGTGCCCGCCCTCCTCCGCCTCGGCTGGCGCCCCCGCCCCGACGTCCGCTGGCGCGACCCCGCCGCCCGCCGGGTGCTCGGGCTGGCCCTGCCCGCCGCCGTGGGCCTGGGCGTGACCCAGATCAATGTCCTCATCGACCGCCTGCTCGCGGCCTGGATCGGCCCCTGGGCGGCCGCCGCCCTCTATTTCAGCGAGCGCCTGGTCTATCTCCCCCTCGGGCTGTTCGCCACCGCCCTCAGCATCGTCCTCCTCCCCGCCTACGCCGGCCGCGCCGCCCGGCGGGAGCGCGACCGGATCCCCGCCGACCTCGCCCACGCCCTGACCGGCCTGCTGTTCGTGATGATCCCCGCCGCCGCCGGCCTGCTCGTCCTCGCCCGGCCCATCGTCAGCACCATCTTCGAGTGGCGGGCCTTCGACGGGGCCTCCACCGAGGCCACCGCCATCGCCCTGGCCTTCTTCGCGCCCGGGCTGGTGGTGTTCAGCCTGCCCAAGGTGCTGGTGCCGGTGTTCTACGCGCTGGAGGACACCCGCACCCCGGTGCGCATCGGCCTGGCCAGCGTGGGGCTCAACCTCGTCCTGAACCTGGTGTTCGTGCTGACCTTCCCCCGGCCCCTGAAGCACGCCGGCCTGGTGCTGGGCACCGTCCTGGCCGAGGCCGCGCAGGGGGCGGCCCTGGCCGTGGCCGCCCACCGCCGCCTCGGCTCCCCGGGCTGGGCGCGGATCGTGGTCAGCGTGCTGCGCACGTCCGCGGCCACTCTGGCCATGGTGGCGGTGGTCGTCCTCGGCTATCGCGGGCTGACCGTTCTCCTCGCCGAACGCATGGCCGCCAAGCCCGCCCTGGCCCTGTCCACCCTGGGGGCGATCGCCCTGGGCATGGCCGCCTATGCGGGCGCGGCCTGGATCCTGCGCTCGCCGGAGCTCCGGGATCTGGTCCGGGCGCTCCGCCGTCGGCCCGGGCGGCCAGCAACCGCTCCATTCTAGGTTCGGCAGTTGCCACAGACCGGACCTGCTGCGACCCCTCCGGGGTCGGTCCCAATCCGGGGCACGGGATCCGGGGGTGTCGCTCCGCTTACCCCCGGCTAATGGCTGGCACCCCTTCCGCCTTCGCCCTTCGGGCTACGGCGGACAGGCCGGGGTGGCTGGGCCCCATGCGACCCCGGAGGGGTCGAGGCGATTAGCCGGGGGTCGAGCAACGCGACACCCCCGGAACCCGTCCCCCCTCGCCGTCCGACCCCGGAGGGGTCGCAGCCGCTCGGGCATGTGGCCACGGCCGGATCCAGGTTCATCTCAGGGCGAGGGCTGGCCCGGGCGGCGGTCAGCTCCGCCCGCCCTCCCGGATGCGGCCGCTGAGGTAGTCCTCGACCTCCCGCACCGTGCCGAACGACAGCACCCGGGCGGCATGGGCCTCCGCGTCCTCCAGGGAGATGGCCTCGATCATCTTCTGGATGCGGGGGAGCTGCCGCGAGAACATGCTGAACTTGCGGATGCCGATTCCGAGCAGGAACGCGATGAGCTTGGGGTCGGTGGCCATCTCGCCGCAGATGCTGAGGTCCCGATCATAATCCCGGGCCGCGTCGGCCACCCGTTTCAGCGACCGCAGCACCGCCGGGTGGTGGTTCACGTAGAGGTCGGACACGTGCTCGTTGTTGCGGTCCACCCCCAGGGTGTACTGGACCAGGTCGTTGGTGCCCAGGGAGAGGAACTCGGCGTGCTGGGCCATCTCCTCGATCACCCCGACCACGCTGGGCAGCTCCACCATGATGCCCAGGCAGGTCCGGGGCAGGTCGTCGAGCCCCTCCTGGCGGAGCGCCTCCTCGCACGACCGGACCACCCGGCGGGCCTCCAGGAACTCGTCCACCGACGACACCAGGGGGAACATGATCCGCAGCTCGGGCCGCCCCCGGCCCGCCCGGAGCATGGCCCGGAGCTGCAGGGTGAAGATGTCCGGATAGCGGAGGCTGAACCGCAGGGCCCGGAGGCCCAGAAACGGGTTGCTCTCGTTCTGGACCGGGGCGTAGGCCAGGATCTTGTCGCCGCCCACGTCCAGGGTCCGGAAGGTGACCTCCCGGTCCCCCATCCGCTCCAGGATGGTCCGGTAGATCCGCCACTGCTCCTCCTCGGACGGGAACTGGTTGCGCACGATGAACGGGAACTCGCTGCGGTACAGGCCCACCCCCTCGGCCTGGTTCTGGAGGGCCACCTCGATCTCGCTGAGCAGGTTGATGTTGGCCAGCAGGTGCACGCGGTGGCCGTCCGACGTCCAGGTCTCCGGATGCACGTCCGGCGCCTCCGCCGCGGCGGCGGGCAGGCGGAGCAGATCCTCGTACTGGCGGCGGACCGCCGCCTCGGGGGCGATGAACACGTTGGCCTGCTCGCCGTCGATCAGCAGCTCGGTCCCGTCGGGAATCTGGAGCAGCGCCTCGTGCCGGGCCGCCACCATGGGGATCTGGAGGGAGCGGCACATGATCACGATGTGCGAGGACACCCCGGCCGAGACGAGCACGAAGCCGGCCACCTTCTCGGCCACCAGCTTGAGCACCTCCGAGGGGAGAAGCTCGCGAGTGATCACGATCTTGTCCGCGTAGTCGATGATCCGGTCGTCCTCGCCGATCAGGTTGTGGAGAATGCGGTTGCCCAGATCCTTCACGTCGGAGACCATGTCGCGGAGCTTGGGGCTGGTGCTTCCCGAGAAGAGCTGGACGTAGTGGTTCACCACCGAGGCCACCGCCACCTGGGGCGAGCGGCCGAACTCGATCTGCCGCCGCATGGAGCCGGTGAACTCCTCGTCCTTGATGATGAGCAGGTGGGCGGCGAAGATGAGCGAGGCCACGTCCTCCAGCCGCTCCTCCATGTCGCGCTGCATGGCCTGAAGCTGCTCCTCGGTATCGGCCACCGCCCGCTCGAAGTCCTCCCGGGTCCGGCGCAGGGTCTCCGTGCTCCGGTCCAGGGTGAAGGTGTCCGCGCTCGCCTCCATGTGCACCGACCGGGCCAGCCGGACCCCCGGGCAGCCGGTGATGCCTTTCACGAGCTGGGGCAGGGGGGCCTCGCGCCCGGCCGGCTCGCCCCGGGGCTCGGGGGCCGCGTGCAGGCTCATCAGCAGCTTCGCGTTCTCGATGACCGTGGCGAGCTGGCTGGCGATCGCCTGCAGGGCCTTCTGGTCGTGCTCGTCGAAATAGTCGCGCTGGGAGTCCTGCACCACCAGCACCCCGATGCGCTCCAGCCCCCGCACGATGGGCACCGCCAGGAACGCCTCGTAGGCCTCCTCGTTGATGCCGGGGATGAACTTGAACAGGGGATGGGACCGCGCGCTGGCCTCCCGGATGGGCCGGAGCTCCTTCAGGGCCAGGCCCACCAGCCCCTCCCCGAGCCCGAGCCGCAGCCGGCCGACGCTCTCCGGGTTCAGCCCCTGGTTGGCCCGCAGGACCAGCTCCTCGCGCTCGGTGTCGAGCAGGTACACCGAGCACACCGCCGCCCGCATGTGGTAGGCCACGATGCTGACCACCGTGTGCAGGAAGTCGGAGAGGCTGCTGCTCTTCTCGAACAGCCCCGCCAGTTCTCCGATGCTGCAGATCAGGTCGACATTGTCTTTGCGCGCCATGGGCTCGGTTCCAAATGCTCCGTCTGGTCGTCCGCCCCTACTATGGCCCCGGCCCGGGCCCGTGGCGAACCGAATTTACGGCCTTCCGACGCTGGACTTCTCCCCCGATCCTGATAGATTGGCCCATCGGGGCGACCACCCCGGATTCTCCCATGAAGCCGATCGACCTCCAGCGCGTCCGGCCCCTCGACACCCGCCGGGTTCCGGGGCTCTGGGAACTGGCCCGGACCCTCCCGGACCGCTCGGAACCCCATCCCGACGAGACCATGTCCGAGCTCGCCACCCGGCTCATCTCGGACGCCGTGGAGGACCGGGCCACCGACATCCACTTCCAGCCCGACCCCGCCGGGATGCTCCTCCGCGTCCGCACCGACGGCGAGCTCCACGACGCCATCCTGCTGGACCGGGGGTCCGGCGAGCAGCTTCTGCGCCACCTGAAAGTGATGGTCGGCCTCGATCCGATCCCGGTCGCCCGGCCCCGGGACGGGCGAATGACCTTCCCCCTGCCGGGGCGGGCCCTGGACCTCCGGATCGCCTGCACCCCCTGCGCCCAGGGCGAGGCCCTGGTGATCCGCCTCCTCGACCCCGACGGCCGCCGGCGCCACCTCTCGGATCTGGGCATGGACGACGGCCAGCACGACCTCATCCAGAACTGGCTGCTCGACGTCTCCGGCATGTTCCTGGTGGTGGGGCCCACCGGCGCCGGCAAGACCACCTCGCTCTACGGCCTGCTCCTCGAGCTGCGCACCCGCACCCGATCCGTGGTCACCATCGAGGATCCGGTCGAGTTCAGCCTGGCCGGCGTCACCCAGATCCAGGTCAACGAGCGGCGGGGCCTCACCTTCGACGAGGGGCTCAAGGGGCTGCTCCGGCTCGACCCCGACATCCTGCTCGTGGGGGAGATCCGCGACCCCGAGTCCGCCCACACCGCCGTCCAGGCCTCGACCAGCGGCAAGATCGTCATGAGCACCCTCCACAGCCGGGACGCCATCGGGGCCGTCACCTCCCTGCGCAACTTCGGCGTGGCCGACCACGAGATCGCGGCCGCCCTCGAAATGGTGGTGTCCCAGCGCCTCGTCCGCACCCTCTGCCCCCACTGCCGCCGTCAGGGGCCCCCGGATCCTCAGGAGGTCCGCTGGCTGGACCTCATCGGCTGCCCCGCCCCCGACGCGAGCTGGCATCCGGTCGGATGCGACCGCTGCCGGGGCCTCGGCTTCTCCGGCCGCACCGGGGTGTTCGAGATCTGGCGGCTCGACGAGGAGGCCGACCGCCTGATCGCCGCCCACACCGACGAGCGCGCCCTCCGCCGGGGCCTGCGGGCCCAGGGCGTCCGGTCCCTGCTCCATGACGCCCTCACCCGCGCCGCCCTCGGGGTCACCAGCATCGCCGAACTGCGGGCACTGGGCGGGGCCGGGCACTACCGCAACCACGCCGGCGGCGCCGACCTGCCCCCGTTCCCCTGGCCCGACCCCGCCGAAGCGGACTCACGGTGAGGCGACCCTCCACGGCCCGTGCTCCGGGTTGTCCCGGAATGCCGGCCAGTGGTCGGCGAAGCGCTTGAGCAGGTCACCCGCCCATCCACCACCAGACCACGGCCCGCCACAGGTCGACATCGGGCGCGTGGGCCCGGACGAGCACGGTCCAAAGTACCATGGCGGCCACGCAGACCGCCGCCGGTCGGGTCCTCCTCCGCTCCATGCCGACGATCCTACGCCGCGCCGGCGGTGGCCACAACAACGTGTTCGGGCTTCCCCTGTGTGGGCTTCAGCGGTTGAAGCGGAATAGCACGGCGGCTATGATGTGGACGTGAGACAGGAATTCTCGGTATCGCATAGCCGACAGGAGGAGAGCCCGGAGGCCAAGGCCCGGTGGTTCCGCTCCCTGCCCATGGCGGATCGTATGCAGGCTCTATGTGACCTGACGGATCTGGCCTTGTCGGTCAACCCGTCCCTCCCGGAGGTGAGGCGTGCTGAACCGGCTTCAGGACGTATTCAGGTCATTTCAGCGCCATGACGTGAGGTACGTGGTGATCGGTGGGATCGCCTCGATCCTACATGGGGTGCCCCGTGCCACGTTCGACCTCGATATTCTGATCGAAGCCACGCCGGAGAACGCCCAGAGGTTGTTGAACGCGCTGGCGGACGCCGGGTTGGGGACAGCCTCGCTGACGACACCGGACGCCGTGCTGGCCAACGAGATCACCATCTTCAAAGACCGGGTACGTGTGGATGTCCAGACCTCCACGCCTGGGGTGGATTTCTCAGAGGTTTGGCCGCGACGCAAGACGGTCAGCTACAAAGGCCAGGAATTCTTCATCCTCTCGAAGTCGGATCTCGTCGCCTCCAAGCGGGCCGCCGGCCGCCCTGCGGATCTGGAGGATGTGCGCTTGCTGGGCCTTGCCGACGAGGGCCGAACCAAGCCAACAGATATTGGTGATGCGTGAGGCCGCGTCCGATCTCCACCGTTCCCGGGTCTCCTGCTGAGGTCGATCCCCAGATCGGGCGGCCTGGGTGGCGGCAGCCGCCAGAATTCCGCCGCCGACGCACAGGAGAGCGGGAACGCATTCCGTAGCTGCGCCCGCCAAGGGCGCGGCCGCGCGTGGCCCGCCGCGAACCCGCGCCTGTAGCGTGCTACGCGCAGTCCAGGCGCTTCCCGCGTCGTTCCCCGGCCCGCTGAATGCTTGCGCGTCCACCTCCGGGCTTCGCGCGGGCTCTGCCCCGTAGCTGGATCCGCCAGGATTCATCCGCCGCCGCGCCCCAATCCCCAAGCTGCCCTTGACTCCCCCCCGCCCCGTCCTGACAGTCGGCCCCGATGAGGGCGAGTCCCGCATTCGCCCGCTGAATGGCGAAGCGGGACCAACTACGACTACGATGGGGTTGTGCACGCGGAGCTTCCCGATGTGAACCGGCTCACCAGCACCTTCAGGCTGAAACCGAAGACCGACGCCAACGGCAGGGTCACGATCAGATCGGACAACATTGCCGTGGGTCTGGGGATCTGTCTCGTCGGGTTCTTCTTCGCGGGAATCCTGAGGGGAGACGGTGCCTCCAGGAGCAGGCTCGCGGGCAGGAATTCCGGGTGCGTTCGGCCCGTCCAATCCCTGGACGAAACCGTCCAAGGTCTGGACGCCCGCCACCTGGTCTGGTTGGCCATCAGGCGGCTCACACCCAAGTCCGACTACGGGAAGAGAGGCGACAAGCTGGGGGCGGGCGCCTCGGGTAGCCACCGACGCCCCTGTCGCGGCGTAGCGTCTGCGCGAAGCCGGAAGGAGGGGGCCCGACGCGGGGGAACCTCAGCGTCCCCTGACCCGCCCCAGCTCCTCGATATCCAGCCGATCCTTGCTGCGCCCCGCTTCGCGCTTGGCGCGGATCAAATCGGCCAAGGAGACCTGGTGCTTCTGGAGAAGTTCCAGAAGATCCCGCATGTCCTCGCTGATCGGACTCACGCCAGATGCCGTATGGAGACGATGCGCCGGAGGCGGGCGACAGGAGCCGCCCGGTCCCGCATGGCGACCAGCGCCGCCACGCGCTCGGCGGGCGACATCCGGCTCAGATCCTCCCGCCGAAGCGCATCCTGCCCATCCACCGGGCCGACCCGGACCGTCCGAACCATTTCACGCGGGCTCATAGCGTCAGGCTAGCACGGCCATGGTACGGGTCAATCGGGATCGCGACGTCCTTCGTATTACTATCCCCAAGAACTTTGCCCGCCCGCGCAAATGTTCTTCCACCCCGCCTGCCCCTTCTTCCTCCCTCTTGTGCCTCCTGCGTGCCGTGCCAAAGCCAGGCGAAGGCAGGTGGCCATTCTCCTCTCCGTCCCTTTGCGCTCTCTGCGTTCTTTGTGGCAAATCCCCCTTCCCCATCCGTGTGCATCCCCTCCCCCGGAGGGGTGCCCGAAGGGCGGGGTGGGTTGGGTGTGCATCCGTGGTTCCCCCTCTTCTCCCCCCTCTGCGGACCTCCGTAACCTCTGCGGCCTCTGTGGTCCGATTGGCCGCGGGAGGTCGCTTTCCCGCTCACACCGACACCGCGTCCACATCCACGGTCACCGTGACGTTGACTGGGAACTTCATGGTGTCGAGGAGGTCGCGGAGGGGCGCGGTGATGGACCGGAGCCGGGGATTGCGGAGCAGGATCTGGTGGCGGTACACGCCCTTGACCTTGGCCGGGAAGCCGGGGGTGAGGGTGGGCTCGGGCACGCCGGGGGCCAGCATGGGCACGAGGCGCCGGTGGAAGGTCTGCGCGGTGAAGGCCACCACCTCCTCCTGGGGCCCGCGGAAGGTCACCACCACCAGGTGCGCCCAGGGCGGATAGAGCAGCTCGCGGCGGAACGCCTCCTCCTGATCGAAGAACCCCTCGGCGTCGAGCCGCCGGGCCGCCTGCACCGCCGGATGGTGCGGGGTGTAGGTCTGCACGATGACCTCGCCCTTCACCTCCCCGCGCCCGGCCCGGCCCGCCACCTGCACCAGAAGCTGGAACGTCCGCTCCCCGGCCCGGAAGTCCGGCTGGTGCAGGCTGAGATCGGCGAACACCACCCCCACCAGGGTGACGTTGGGGAAGTCGAGGCCCTTGGCGATCATCTGGGTGCCGATGAGCACGTCGGTCTTGCCCGTGCGCACGTCCTTGAGGATGTCGTGGTGCGATCCCTTGCGGGTGGTGGTGTCGGCGTCCATGCGGACCACGGCGGCCTTGGGCAGAATCTTCGCCACGATCTCCTCCAGCCGCTGGGTGCCCATGCCCGCGTGCCGGAAGGCCGGATCCTGGCATTGCGGGCAGCGGTTGGGGACCATGGCCTGGTGCCCGCAGAGATGGCAGCGCAGGTGCTCGCCGTGCCGGTGGTAGGTCAGGCTGACGCTGCAATGCGGGCACATCTCGACATGCCCGCAGGCCTTGCAGATGAGCGAGGACGAGAACCCGCGGCGGTTGAGGAACAGGATGGTCTGCTCGCGCCGCTCGTGGCGCAGCCGCATGGCCTCGACCAGCTCCCGCGAGAGCACGTTGGGCCGACCCTCGCGCTCGGCCTCGACCCGCATGTCCACGATCCGCATCAGGGGCATGGTCCGGTGGTCCACCCGGTGGGGCATGCGCACCCGCCGGTACTTGCCCTTGCGGACGTTCACCCACGACTCGAGGGACGGCGTGGCCGTGCCCAGCACCACCGGGCAGCCCTCGAGATGGCCCCGCATCACCGCCACGTCGCGGGCGTGGTAGCGGGGGGCCTCGTCCTGCTTGTAGGAGGGCTCGTGCTCCTCGTCGACGATGATGAGCCCGAGCCGGGGGACCGGCGCGAACAGGGCCGACCGCGCCCCCACCACCACCGGGGCCTCCCCGATCCGCACCCGGTGCCACTCGTCGAACCGCTCCCCGTCCGACAGCGAGCTGTGAAGCAGGGCCACCCGGTCGCCGAAGCGGGCCCGGAACCGCTCCACGGTCTGGGGGGTCAGCGAGATCTCGGGCACCAGCACCACCGCCCCCTGATCCCGGTCCAGGGCGTGGGCCATGGCCTGGAGGTACACCTCGGTCTTGCCGCTGCCGGTCACCCCCTCCAGCAGCACCACCGGCGGGGTTCCCGCGTCCATAGCCTCGCGGATCACGGCGAGGGCGTCGCGCTGCTGCGGCATCAGCTCGGGCGGGGCGGTGGCCAGGAGGGTCATGCCGCCGTGGGGGTCGCGGCGCACGGCGGCGGCGGCGATGGCGACGAGGCCCTTGGCCTCGAGGGCGCGGACGGCCTCGGGTCCGCAGGCGGCGGCCTCGGCCAGCCCGGACAGGGGCAGGGCGTGGCCGGCCGCCTCCAGCGCGGCCAGCGCCCGGGCCTGGGCGGGGGCGCGGGCGAGGTCGGGGGCGGCGGCCTCGGTGCGGGTGACGTGGAGCACGGTGCGGGCGCGGGCGTCGGCCCGGCGCACCGGCGCGGGCAGCAGGGCGCGGACGGTGCGCTCGAGCGGGGCCAGATAGTAGCCGGCCATCCATTCGGCCAGCCGGAGCAGCGGCGGGGTGAGCAGGGGCGCGTCGTCGAGGCAGCGGTCGAGCGGGCGTAGGTTCGGGAAGTCGGAATGTTCCGCCAGCCCCACCACGTAGCCCAGCACCCGGCCCTTGCCGAACGGAGCCTCGACCCGTATCCCGGGCTGGACCGCCCCGGCCAGCGCCTCGGGGACGCGGTAGTCGAACACCCGGTCCGGCGCGCGGTCCACCACGACACGGGCGACGGCGGGCACGGCGGTCAGTCCCCGATGATCTTCACGAGCACGCGCTTCCGGCGGAGGCCGTCGAACTCCCCGTAGAAGATCTGCTCCCAGGGGCCGAGGTCGAGCTGGCCGCCGGTCACCGCCACCACCACCTCGCGGCCCATGATGGTGCGCTTGAGGTGGGCGTCGGCGTTGTCCTCGTGGCCGTTGTGGGCGTACTGGGCGTAGGGCTTCTCAGGGGCCAGCGTCTCCAGCCAGCGCTCGAAGTCCTGGTGCAGCCCGGACTCGTCGTCGTTGATGAACACGCTGGCCGTGATGTGCATGGCGTTGACCAGGCACAGCCCTTCGCGGATCCCGCTGGCGGCCAGCTCCTCGGCCACCTTCGGGGTGATGTTATAGAACGCCCGCCGGGACGGGGCCTCGAACCAGAGTTCCTTGCGGTGGTGTCTCATGCCGGCAAGGGTAC
>PXDE01000006.1 GCA_003566475.1 PVC group bacterium
AAGGTCGAAGGAAGGCATGGGCCGGTTCTGGCCCGGGCGCTGAAGGCGCCGTCGCATAACCCAGCCGGGGGGGGAACCCCAGGACCGCCGCCGCCACCCCATCCGCCCTTAAGGGGCGGCCGCAGACGTGTGGACAGGCCCCGGCCGGATCCGGTGACGATCTACTGCGTAACCTGTTATTGCGGAATTGGTTGCGATGCAAGACGGTGAATGGTGTCTCAGAGCAGAATGTCGTATGTCGAGCGGCACGTGGGGCTTGTGCGGGGATCGGGGGTCAATCGCCTGGTCGGGGGCGAGCCAAGGCGGTGTCGTACGGGATGAGGAGACGATGCGGCCTGATGGGCTTGGAGGTGCGGGGGGGAACGCCGGGCCTTGGCCGACCCATGCCACCGCAGTCCAAAGCCGGCGGCCCGTCGGCCAGGCGGCCCCCCATGGACTGCGGCGGGAAGGGAGGTCTGCCGACCGCCACGCCGCCTTGGCTTCCGCCAGAGGCGGGACTTGGGCAGGATCGCACGAACCGACCTAACATCCTCATTATCAAACGCGTGAGTGGCATGGCGCTGAACGCATTTCGAAGCAGGCGGGCCTGCGGTGTCCACGAACGTTCGGAACCGCGCTGGAAAAGGTGTGAACAAGCGGCTCCTGATCGCGTATACTGATATCGATGAAGCGAACCAGCGCAAAGGAACGGAGGTCGGCGGGTTTCACCCTGATCGAGCTGTTGGCGGTGGTCGCCGTCATCTTTATCCTGATGGCCATGCTGGCGCCGGCGGTGCAGCGGGCCCGGCAGTCGGCCCAGCAGACGCGGTGCGCCCACCGGATCCGGCAGGTGTTCGGGCTGTACCAGCAGCGGATCGCCGACGAGCGACGGAACCGCGCCTCGCTGGGGTGGCCGCACATGGATCTCTACACCTGGAAAGGGAACCTTCTGTTTTATGGCTCCATGGAGGGGGCCATTTTCCGGTGCCCGGCCGATCCGGAGTTTTCCGGGCGCAGAAACTACGGCTCACCGGGCGGGCATTTCTTCTTCGCCCCCCCGCGACGTCCCGGGATCCCGCTCTCGGAGGCTGCCCAGGCCAGCGACTGGGCGCGGGATTTTCTCCGGCAGCAGAGCGCCGACGCGACCTGGAACTTCGGTCTGGGCAACACGAGCCGCACCCGGCTGACCAGGGAAATGCAGTACGTGGCCCACTGGGTCGACGAGGCGGGGAACTACCGGGTGCCTCCGCCGCCGGATGAGGTGACGCTGGAGGACATGCGCTGGCGGCTCTGGTTCAGAACCGGTTCCAGCGTGGCCTCCATCAAGGTGCGGGTGGCGTCAGTCGATCCGCGGGATCCGAAGTACGTCATCGACGTCTATGACGTGTTCAGCGGCGGCCGGGTCCATTACGAGAGCGGCGCCGGCGAGATGCTCTGGGGCCGTCCGGACTATGACGGCGGTGCCGTAGGCGAGGCCAGCGTGCGCCGCTACGATGGCCTGGTGGTGGGGTCGGTGGACGGGAAGCTGCCTCCGCTGGGCTATGGCGACGATCCGATCTCGGCGAGTCCGAACCACAACCGGTACTTCGAGTACTTCGACTTCATTCTTCCGGCGACCGCGTCGAGCTTCGACATCAATCCGGAGGCCCTGGGCAGCGGCCAGACCACGCAGCGCATCTGGGTGCTCCGGGAGCTGGAGTACTGGCACCGCGACACCACCCGGCATGTCGTGTATTCCGACGGCTCGGTGGGCCGGGAACCCCAGCCGTAACCTGCTTCGAGTAGCCATTTTTGAACCACGGATTCACACGGATGGACACGGATGCGGAGTGGGTCCGGCCTTCCTGCTCTGAGCCTGCCGAAGGGCGGCCGGACATTCTGACCGCCGCCCATCCGTGTGCATCGGTGTCCATCCGTGGTTCTCTTCTCTTCATCACGCCCGGGGCCGAGTTCCGGGCGTGTTTCGCCGTAGCCCGGAGGGCGAAGGTAGAAGGGGTCGTAGCAGCTATTGGCGGTGGATCGTTTGCACCACATCCATCCCTCCTCTCCCCACCTTAATCCCTCCGCCCTTAGTCCCTCCCCCTTCGTCCCTCCCCACGCCCTGGTTCTCCGATCACATGGTCGGGGGACGAAGGAGTTGGGAGGGACTAAGCGAGCCCATCCACCCTTCCAAACGCTCTACAGCTCCTCTTCCAGGAAGCGGAGGTAGCGGATCTCGGCGTTGCGCCGTCCCTGGCTGTCGGGGAACGAATCCATCCAGACCAGGGCCATGAGACGGGAGGAGGCCCGGGGGCGGCCCCGGTCGCTGTTCAGGGTGTAGTGCGCCGACCGATTCCCATCCCACCGCACCCACCGGTCCTCGCCCACGGCGAAGATCAGGTAGGTGCCTCCTCGGAGGCCCACCCGCGCTTCGAGGTTGCGGAGCAGGGCCTCGCGCTGGAGCTCGTTGCCGGACGGGAAGACCGAGTCATCGAACAGAGCAGTGTGGTTGCCCAGATCGCTGAGGGAGAGGAACTGGCGCCGGTTCACGAGGGCCTGGGCCAGATCCCCGGCCTGGTCGGGGGTCAGGGTGGCCGCGCCGGCCTGGCCCGGGTACTCGTCCACCGGCATCCCGGCCAGCGCCGCCCGCAGGGCCTCGACATGCGGTGTGTTCAGGTTGACCTGGCCCCGGACGCCCGGATCGGAGAGGGGGCGGAAAGTGAAGTGGTCGTGGACCTTGTGGTGGGCGCCCGCCCCGCTGGGGTCGTAGAGCTTCACCGTCTCGAACGGCGCGAAGCCCAGATAGGCCAGCTCCGCCACCGAGTCCAGCGGCGCGTTGCGCACATGCATCTTCAGCGACCCGTCCCGGGGCCGGCCCGCCAGCCCCGCCCACGACCGCGGGTTCAGCCACACCTCCGACGCGTAGGGGTTCTCCGCGTTGAGCGAGTCCGCCCCCCCCACCGTGTGCCGCCAGCTCCCGGCGTTGAAGTTCCGCCGCGGGTCGTCGATCGACGAGTTGGTCCGCCGCGACGGGTTCGCCGAACTCAGCGCGAACCGGTTGCCGTCGGCCGTCGACGCGCTGGCGTTGGCGCTGGGGGTCGGGTAGTTCCACACCTGCCCCGGGGCCAGCACCCGGTTCACCAGGGCGTTGGTGTGGGCCCCCGACGCGTGCACCCTCACCTGCAGGTTGGTGATGTCCACCCGGAACCGCACGTCGGACACCGGCCCGACGGTCGTCCAGTTCTGGGTGACGGCCACGCTGGCCACCCGGTAGGTCTCCGGGTCCACGGTGAAGTCCGCGT
>PXDE01000484.1 GCA_003566475.1 PVC group bacterium
CGCGGCCACGGTTCCAGGGATACACGTTCGGGGTCTTTTCGTCCTTGCTTCGCGGGGTCCCCTCCCGGGCCTCGTTGAGCCCCACGGCCACGCTCCACTCCCAGTCCCGGGGCAGCCGGTAGGCCTGATCCGGCCGGATCCGCCCCGCCGCCCTCTCCACCCGCGTCAGCCAGGCGCAGAACGCCACCGCGTCCTCGTAGCTCACGCAGGTCACCGGATGGTCGTCGGTCTGCGCGAAGCCGGGGGTCTCCCACGAGAACTCCCTGCCCCGCTGTCGATACCCTTCGGCGCTGAGGACAATGCTCAACTCGCCCCGGCGGTAATCGTAGCTTCCGTTGTTCGGCCGGTCCTCCACGAAGGCCCGGAAATCGCGCACCCGCGTCGGCCACACCGCGAACAGAACCCCCGTTCCCGGCACCGGCGCGAACCGCAGGCCCAGCCCGTTCTCCCAGGGCGAGTGAAGATCGGGCCATCGGTTGTCCCCGGCATCCGACGCGACGGGCGCTGCGGCCGACGGAGGGACGGGCCCGGAGGGATCGGAATCGGGCAGTGTCCGGAACACGCGCAGACCGGTGCCCGCGTGCCCAAGGGCCGGGGCGCCCCGATACCGGCTGGCCGACCCGCTGAACCCGGCGGGAAAATAGGCGCTGCCACCCCGGAGGACGCGACGTTCGCCCGAGTCGGGACCGGCGGGATCGGTCACCGCCCCCCCGGGCAGACGCTCCGCCCACCGGTCCGAACACCATTCCCACACGTTTCCATGCAGGTCGTGCAGGCCCCAGGCGTTGGAGGTCCGGCGTCCCACCGGATGGGTGGTGTTGCCTGAGTTGCCCTCCTCGGAACCGAACCATCCGGCCCGGGCCAGATCCGCTTCCGATCGCCCGGTGTAGAACCGGCTGGCTGTCCCCGCCCGGCAGGCGTACTCCCACTCCGCCTCGGTCGGGAGCCGGTACGTCCCCTCCGGCACGCCTTCGAGTTCGCAAAGCCTGGCCAGGAACGCCCGGGCGTCATCCCAGGACACCCGTTCCACCGGAGCATCCCCGCCCGAGGCCTGGAAGTGGGAGGGATTCGACCCCATGATCCGCTCCCACTGCCGCTGGGTCACCGGAAACACGCCCGCGTACATGGGCCGGGTCAGCGTCACTTGGGTCTGCGGGCCGTCCAGGACATGGAGCCGGGCCTCCGCTTCGGGGCTCCCCATGATGAATGTCCCGGCCGGCACCAGGCGGAAGCGGATGCCGGTGGCCGCGCTTTCCACCTCCAGGGGCAGACCGAGTTCCTCGACCGCCCGGCGCTGGCCGGCCTGGGCCTCGGCCGATCCCTCGGCCAGGCCGTCGAGCGGGGCAAACTCCGCGTCCCAGACCGGGGCCAGGTCGGGGGGCCAGGCCAGGAGGTCCGGGACTTCGTGAGCGATGGGCGGCGGCTCCGGCGGCAGGGCGGGATCCTCGTCCGCCCGCGCCTCCTGGTCCCCTTCGGGCATCTTGACCTCCCGCATGATGCGGAACCCGGTGTCCTCATCCCGGTCGGTCATGGTGAAGGAGATCCGGGCCGACGACCGGGCCATGACGGGGCCGTTCCTGTAGCTGCCACCCCGGGCGATCCGACCGAGGGCCGACTCCGGCGTGGGGATGGCTGGATCGGTGACCGCGCCCCCCGGAAGCCCTTCCGGCCACCAGGCCCGGTCCAGGCACCATTCGAAGACGTTGCCGTGCATGTCGTACAGGCCCCAGGCGTTGGCCTGCAGCAACCCCACCGAGCGGATGTACTGATCGCGAGGGTCGCGATCCTGTCTCGTGGCATCCACCGTGGTCCATCCCGCCCGGTTGAGGTCGGCGACGGTGGGTCCGGTGTAGAACCGGGTCCGGGTCCCCGCCCGGCAGGCGTACTCCCACTCCGCCTCCCTCAGCAGCCGGTACGTCCCCGGCGGCACGCCCTCGCGTTCGCAGAGCCGCCGCAGGAATTCCTGGGCCTCGCCATGGCTGAGCAGATTCACGGGCACGTCCGGCATCTCCTGCTGATCCCATCGCCACCACCAGTGTTCCTGGGACTCGCTGAATTCCATCAGCATTCGCCACTGGGCCCGGGTGACCGGAGTTGCTCCCACATACATGGGCCGGGTCAGCGTCACCCGGGTCTGCGGAGTCTCCCGGGCGAAGGCCCGGCGGGGGTGTCCGTCTCCGACCAGAGCCTCCACCTCCTCGTCCGAGGCCCCCATCATGAACGTCCCCGCCGGCACCAGCCGGAGGCGGATCCCGGTCGAGACCGTCTCCACCTCCAGAGGCAGGCCGAGTTCCTCGACCGCCCGGCGCTGCCGCTCCTGCGCCTCGGCCGATCCATCGGCCAGGCCCTCGAGGGGGGCGAACGCTGCCCCCCGCACCGGCCGGAGGTCGCGGCGTTCGGCCGCCCGCAGAGCGTCCATGAACCCGATCAGATCGCCCTGGACCGGCCGCCAGCCCCGGCCCTCGGACCAGAGCAGGCGGTCGGGATCGTCCACCGCCTGCGGGGCGAGGCGGTGCGAGACCAGGATCCGGCGGGCCGTGCCGTCGGCCCGGTGGAACGTGATGGCGGTTCCGGTCTCCCCGTCCGCCTTCCCCCCGCTCCGCCGGCCCCGCGCCGGGAAATGCCCGAGCAGAGCCGCCAGCTCTTCCCGGTCCGTGAGTTCGAACGCGGCCCCGGCCCCGTGAGGCGGAGACTCCGCGATCTCGATGTCGGCCGCGACATAGGTCTGCCCCCGGGCCGCGATGACCACTGCGACCAGCGCCAGCGCGGCCAGCACCACGCCGGCCACCACGGACGTCCGGCGGGCGGCCGGCCGCGACGGGAATCCGAGCAGGCGGCGGATCCGGACCAGAAGCAGGCTGTCCGCGCCGGGGACCAGGCGGCGGACCGCCGGGCCGGCCGCGGGCCCCGACCGCGCCGCGATCTCGGCCAGGGCACCGAGGGCCGCCGCGTAGCGCCGCCCGTCTCCCACCACCCGCGCCGCGACCTCGTCGCAGCATGCCTCGCGTTCCGCCCGCAGGCGGGCCGACACCCACCAGACCGCCGGATGATAGAACATCAGGATCTCGATCCCGGTCTGCACCAGATTCACCAGATAGTCGTGGCGACGGACATGGGCCAGCTCGTGGGCCAGGATGGCCTCGACCTGCCAGGGGGCGAGGCCGGTGAGGACCGACGCGGGGATCAGGACAGCCGGACGCAGCACGCCGACCACCACCGGGCCGGCCAGATTCCGGGCGGACGCCCC
>PXDE01000622.1 GCA_003566475.1 PVC group bacterium
CACTGCATAAATAGTTGTTCAAATATTAGTTTTTCATTTATCAAGTTCATTACTGTATCAAAATATTGTATTAATAAATGAATGCCATATAAACTCTTACTCTCATAAATCTCTGTGCCTCTGTGACTCTGTGGTTAATTCCAAAAACTTCCTGGCATTAACTTCCGGATCATAACTCTCTGTAACTAACTGATACATAGATTCACCAACAGTATTTCTTAAAGCTTCATCATTAAGAACTTTCATAATCTTATCAGAAAAGCGATCACTATCATGCCCATCAATCAAAAAACCCGTTTTCCCATCCTCTATTATTTCTCCAACACCACCAACGTTTACTGCAATAGAGGGTACTTTTTGAGAACCCGCTTCCAAGATAACCCCGGGCACCCCCTCAACCAAACTACATAAGACGAAAAGATCTGCTCCTGCCAACCATTTTTGGACCGGATTTTTAAAACCTACTAAATGAACAACGTTATCCAAACTGTTATCCTTGATTAACCCTTCAACTTTAGGTTTTTCCGGACCATCACCTATACAAACTAAATGAAACTTGCATCCCTCCAAATATAGTTTGTGAGCGACATCAATCAGAAAAGCATGATTTTTTTCAGGGCTGAATTTTCCAATATGCATAATGATAGGATAATTATCATCGATTCCAAGTTCCTCTTGAATCATCACTCTTGATTGATGTTTATCATAATTCTCAACAGGGATTCCTCTTGCAATTACAGCTGTTTTTTTAGGGGGATATTGAAACGTGTGTATTAAATCATCCAGAGGTTTTTTGCCAACTGAGGTAACAAAATCAACATTCGAAAACAGCCATTTATTAAATACTTTCTTTAGTGGATTACCACCTACCCAAGTGCTTATCACACTTATATTTCTATAGAATATGGGTGTTTTAAATCCATATAGCTTTTTTGCAATAATCGCATGTTTTAGCGTATCAGATCCATTTGCCTGAATCACATCCGGTTTTTCATCTTTCACCATTTTTGCAATCTTTCGGCAAAGCATTATATTTATCGGAAATTTACTTTTTTTCCCTAAATCTAAGTTTTTAGCACCCTCTATACACAATTCAGGTTTACCGGGTTCATATAATCCGGCAAATACAATTTCTTGACCCAATTTCATCAACTCTGATGATAAATTAGCTGCAAAAACCTCCGCCCCGCGATACTGCCTTTTTGTGACGAGCATTAATATTTTACCACGGAGACACAGAGGCACAGAGTATTTTGAGTTTTTGTAAGTAGAGTTCTTATCAACTATTTCTGAAGATAGTGATTTAGCTTTATATTTTTTCAAAAACATCATACGTACCCTCTTTAATCTCTGTGTCTCTGCGACTCTGTGGTAAATTACAATCTTCGAAATGCATCAAGTACTATTTTCCCATCCGCAAAATTTATCGTATGTGTCCCCAAGTCACCCTTTGGCGGTTCTATGGTGTATACCGGTTTTTCCTCATAAACTTCTTTATCCCACCTTATTACCTCTTTCACCTCAATTTTATGCCCATATCTAACTGCACTATTCTGTGCCGGTCGATACCATTTCCCGTCTTTCTGAAACAATTTCCCGGCAGGTCGCGAACCTTTCACATCAGATACTATAGGATTCATCGGGTGTGCTTTCCACTCGCCATCAAATAAGTCATCCGTCGAATAAAGGAATAACTCATCAAAAGCCGATGCTCCTGCATATTCCTTACTATTGGCAAACATCCACCAAACTCCATCTTTCTTAACGATAGTCGCATCATATATTCGTACATCTTTCATTAGCGTACGAACTTTCAACCACTTGTCAGGGAATTGTTCGCATTTGTATAAGTCAACCGTCTTGTTTTCTGCCGATTCCGGTACCATATACAAGTTACCTTCAATCTCAAAAATATAGGGATAAGATAAATGCCAGGGTTCCTTAAGAACTTCGCGCTCTTCTACCAGTTTGTTGCCCTCCCATTTTGCAGCGCGAATGTGTGCTTTTTTAATTTTGTAATTATACGCTTCAAAAAAAATCCACTGTTCACCTTCATGAGATACTATAAACGGATCTGCGTAGTAATATTCTCTGGAAGAATGAATCGATTTGAGTTCCGAGGGTTTAGGCGGATAGGTATCTTGATTACCAATTCGTAAGTACCAATAGTCACGTGTAAAAGTCTCATTAATTTTTCGAAAGGTATTCCGAATGAACAGCTTTGACACATGACCTATGGTAGCAAGATTTCCCGGAGGTTTGAATAATGTGGGTTGATAGGCATCAGCCTCATCTTGTTTTTGGTTGATTTCTTCCCAAAAAGCTTCTTCTCCTACATCATACAAGCGTTTTACCATCCTTGGGATGAACATCAGGCTTTTCCAATAGACACGATTGGCATTTCTGTTTACAGATAATGGATCGGTTCGGCTCCATGAACGATAGAGTACCTTTCCTGCATCGAGTTTGTCTGAAAGTATTTGAAGAACCGATCCTGTCTCCGGCAACTGCTGCATGACTTCCCAATAGCAAGGTGGTCCTCCCCGATTAATTCGATTATCTCCATGATGATAGGACCATATACCATAGGTTGCTACGTTTAAGATTTCCCCTTTCAGAATTCGAAATCCAAGCCTGATTAAGATATCAGGTTGATGTGTTTTAATTTGATTGATGTCCGGTTCGGTTATAGTATCGCTGAATTTGGTTTGTTCGGGTGATACTTTTATTGTTTCTGCTTTATAACCGGGTAGCGTACGTATATCTTTCCTGATAAAAGCATCCTGTGGGACACGGAATAGCTTGCGATCTAAATTCCGGTACACACGATACATAAAAGATGATTTCTTACCGGATGGCTTTGGAGATTCATTTAATATAATCAGACTTAATGTAACAAACACTTGCTCATCAATTACACGCAACATCTCCCACGCCCACTGTGGGATTAGGTAGCTATCTACCAATACGCCAATTTTTATGTTTTTACCACAGAGACTCAGAGGCGCAGAGGTTTTTTTTGAGTTTTTTTGTAGTGTTCTTGTCCACAATTTCAGAAGATTGTGATTTTGGCTGGCTAAAGGTTTTTGCTTCTTTATTATTATCTAGGCTAGAATCGATATTTTTGGATTTAACTTTAAATCTTTCAACAACATCGTGCGCACCCTATTCAATCTCTGTGTCTCTGTGCTTTATAGTCCTTTTTTTTACCACAGACGTGTCCCGGCTAGCCGGTGAGACTCAG
>PXDE01000441.1 GCA_003566475.1 PVC group bacterium
ATCGCGCATCGCGTTTCCCAAATCGCCCCCGCCGTCTCTCCCCTCATCCGGCTGAACCCAAGGATTCAGCGGCGGCGACTGACCACTGACTCCCGACCCCTGCCCCGTCCATCCTCCACCCCGAGTCCTGTATTGAAGAAATGGGGGCCTAAGGGTATCCATAGGACGGTCACGACCCGGCGAGGCAGAACCATGGTCACCCTCGAGCAGATGCGACGCGCGATCGACCGCCGGGAGGCGGAGCGGCGGGCCCGGAACCGGGCCCGCTGGGAGGCGGCCCGGAAGGATCTCGACGCCGTGGTGGCCATGATCCGCGACGAGTTCGCCCCCGCCCGGATCACGGTCTGGGGCAGCCTCCTCGACCCCTCCCGGTTCAACGAGATGTCCGATCTCGACGTGGCGGTCGAGGGCGTGACCGACCCCGAGCGCTACTTCGCCCTGCTCGGCCGGGCCGCCGAACTCACCGAACTCCCCGTGGACATCGTCCAGTTGGACCGGATCGACCCGATCTACGCCGACCTGATCCGCCGGAAAGGGAAGGTGGTCTATGAGCGTCCCTGATCCCTCCCGCATTCTCCAGGTACTATTACGCGACTGACTACGACTGGGACAAGCTGCGGTTCCTGCTCGCGAAGTTCCACGCCGTGCGGGAGCAGGTCCGACAGGAACTGGGTCGGTTCGCCGCCGGCCTCGGCCGGCCCGGAAGCTGAACGGGGGCCCGGCGCGGACGCCGGACCCCCGGTGGTCGCGTGAAGTTGGAGTGACGGTTCAGTCGCGCCGACGCCGCAGAGCGGTCAGGGCCAGCGCCCCCAGCCCCAGCAGCAGCGCCGAGCCGGGCTCGGGGATGACGACCTCCTGGACATCGGTCACCATGAGCGCGATGTCGTTGCCATCGCCTCCCTCATAGCTGATGCTGAACGTCACGGACAGGAGGCCGGAATCGAACCCGAACGGCCCGGACAGGGCGAAGCTCTCTCCTTCCGGCAGGCCGAAGAAGGTGCCCGATACCAGCGACGTTGGGTTGACGAGGTCGAACAGAATGAACTCGTCGCCCACCGAAGGGGTGAACCCGAGGGCGATGTCCAAGGCTGGATCGCTGAGCAGATTCAGGTTGTTGCCGTCGAAGACCACCTGATCGTAGAACGACCCCGCCACCGTCCCGAACAGCTCGAAGGTGGAGGTTCCGCCGGTGATGTTCAGGTTTCCGTTGCTGGCCACGAATCCGAGCTGGCCAGGGCTGGTGCCCGGGCTCAGGCTTCGGACGTTGATGTGGCCGGTGGTGGTGCGGGTCAGCGTTCCCGTGCCGCCGAGCGAGGTGCCGGCGTCGAAGTCGATCGCGGCGAAGTCCATGTCCTGGTTTAGGATCAGCTCACCGCCGGTCACGCGGAGTTCGTAATCCGCGGTGGAAGTGCCGTCGAACGTGGTGTTCTGGATCACCAGGGTGCCATCGCCCGCTTTGACCAGGCGCTGCGTGCCCGATCCCGCGTTGTTGGTGATGGTCGCGCCGTCCAGAAGCATCGTCCCGTCCACGACCTGGACCAGGATGTTCCGGTTGTTCGCGTTGGTGAAGGTGCCCGAATAGGTCACCTCGCCCGCGAAGCTTCCGAATCCGTTCCGGCCCCCGAAGTTCCGGGACAGGATATCGCGGCTGAACGCGGTCCCGGATCCGGTGGCATCCTCGAAAAGGATCAGGGATCCTTGACTGCCGATATTCGCTCCGGAGACAAGGATCACCTGGTTGGCGTTCCCGAACGCCGCCTCGCTGGTGAAGATGGCCAGCATCCCCGCCCGGTCCCAGACCGGATGGTTACCGAGGAGCCCATCCTGGTTCCGGCCGCTGCCCACATACAGGATGTCGGCATCGAAGGTGTTGGTGCCGCTGAACCGGACCGCGCCTGAACGGCTCACCGACGAGGAATCGGAACGGAGGACGAAGGCGGAGGCCGCATTGCCACCGCTGATATCGGCCTCGATCCCGTGGATCGGACCGTCCAGCGTCCAGCCCAGACCGTCACCCTCATTGAACCCGCCGAAGGTCCAGGTGACCCGGCCCGCCGTGGTGGTCAGGGCCGTGTCCTGCTGGAGAATGACCCTGCCGTCCGCATAGGGCGTCCCTCCCAGCAGAGCGGAGGTCCCGAAGCGGGAATGCTCGCTGAAGGTCGTGGAGTCCACACCGGCCCAGCCGGGGGCGATCACCAGATCTCCGCCCCGGACGGCGAACCCGCCGCCTTCTCCAGCCGTGCTGCTGGTAGTCGATGAGCGGCCTGCGCATGGGCCCATGGCCGCTGGGCGCGGTCGATGCCGTCAGGATCGGGAACGGGATTCCGTCCGGCCAGAGGTGGCCTTAGCCGGAACCATGCAGCGGAACCGCGAATGGACGCGGATGAACGCTAATGGGGACAAGCCGGAACCATAGCTTGCACGCTTGCGGTTCACGTTCACCGAACGGTGATCTCCCCCCGGCCCCTCCGCCACTCCGGAATTCGCGTCCATTCGCGTGCATGTCTTCATCCCGCCTTGGCGGCGATTCGTGGTTCAGGACTGGCTGGCGGCTGAATCGTTCCGGCTTAGGGCGTGCGCCGGTCGCAGGCGAGGCCGTCAAACGGCCGGAGCCTCCAGCTCGAACGGAGGCCGGCCCAGCCGTCGGCGGAGGGCCTGGACAGGGCGGCGCACCAGGCCGATGGACATCAGCCGCCGCTCCAGCCGGAACTTCCCCGGGAAGTCGAGGAGGACCAGGGCCGCCATCAGGGTCAGCAGCCCCTGCCCCGGCAGCACCAGCATGGCCAGTCCCGCCACCGCCAGCACCGCGCCGGCCAGATTCTTGACGATGAGGCCCGCCATGCGGAGGACCGGATGGCGCGCGGGGGCGGCCCGGGGGTGGCGCCGGTCCCGGGTGAAATAGTCGGCGGGCAGCGCCACCAGGAAGACCGGGACCAGAATCATGGCGCCGACCAGGGTGACCACCGACAGCCCTGCCGACCAGCCCCAGATCTCCGGGCGCGCCCGGATCGAGACCTGAATCTGATTCCACCAGCCGGCCAGATCCATCACGATGCCTCGGCGGAACCTACCCCGCCGCCGGCCCAGGTTCCGGCGGCCGCGTCCGGGCTTCTGACGCGAAGGGGTTCAGGGCGTGCAACGTCACGGCACCATGATACCGGGTCAGCCGCCAACGTCCAATCCCGGCCTGGCCCCCGTGCCCTCCCCCACCCGCCCATCCACCCATCCACCCATCCATTCATC
>PXDE01000226.1 GCA_003566475.1 PVC group bacterium
GAAGACCGCGCCCTCCTCTACGGTTCGTCCCCTTGGGCCATCCAGGAATGGCCGACCTACCAGAAGCTCGCATCCCGTATCACGCATCCCTAATCCCCAATCCCTAATCCCCAATCCCTAATCCCCAATCCCCGATCTCCTCTCCACCTGCGGCGCCCGGCCGAATCGCCTGCGGAAGTCCAGGGAGAAGCGTTTGGTGTCGCGGTAGCCGCACTGACGGGCCACCTCGCGGACGGACAGGCGGGTCTCCGCGATCAGGCGCCGGGCCCGCTCGAACTGGATCCGCTTGATCTCCTCGTGCGGGCTCCGGCCCAGGAAGGCCCGGAAACGCTTCTCGAGGGTGCGGCGGCTCACCCCCAATCCCTCCACGGCCTCGCCCACCGACACCGGCTCGCAGGCCCGCTCCCGGATCACGCCCAGCAGGGCCGCGACCTCGGGGTCGGACACCGCCAGGAGGTCGGTGGACGGGCGGGTGATCACCCCCCGGGGCGGGATCCGGATCCAGGTTCCGGGCGCCACCCGCCTGCCGGTCAGCATCGTCCGCAGCAGCCCGGCCGCCCGATATCCCACCCCCGCCGCGTCCGGATCCACGCTGGAGAGCGGCACCGGGGCCAGCTCGCAGTTCACATCGTCGTTGTCCACGCCCAGAATGGCCGCCTGTTCGGGGACCGGCACGCCCTTCCGCACGCAGATCTCGATCAGCCGGAGCGCCCGCTGGTCGTTGGCGGCCAGCACGCCGGTCGGAACAGCGCCGGCCGCCAGTCGCGCCAACGTGCGGTCCAGGGCCGCCGTCCATCGCTCCCCGGCCCGCTCCGGGAACGCCTCCGCCGCCAGACCCTTTTCCGCCAGCCGCTCCCCGAAGCCGCGCCCACGGTCCTCGGAATAGTCGTGGTCGCCGATGCCCACGAACAGGAACCGCCGGAAGCCCCGGTTCAGGAAGTACTCGGCGGCCAGCCGCCCGATGGCCGGATTGTCCGGGATCACCGACGGCACGGGCAGCCCGGCCCCCCGGGCCGACACGTTGACCGCCCGCAGCCCGGCCCGGCGGGCGGCCTCGAGCGGCGCCGCCCCCCCGAACATGCCGATTACCGCGTCCGCCCCGACCCGGGACCAGAAGCCGCCGTCCTTCTCGACCGCCTCCGGCCGAACGGTCCCCAGACGCCAGGCCAGGCCCTCGTCGGTCAGGTATCGGCGCACCCCGTGGAGGATGGCCCGGCCGTACCCAAGGCTCATGTCCATCATCAGGTACACGGAAGACGGCGACGCCGCCGTCCGGCGCGTCCGTCTGCCCTCCCCGCTCCGTCCCGCCGCCCTGCTCATTTCCACCACCTCTGCTTCGCGTTTCCACCCAACCGCAGATCCGGTCCCCGAGGCAAGCGGATTCTGGCCGACGGCCATCGGCGGGGATCCATTGGACCACAGAGGGGGGGAGGGAGAACCACCTGCCTCCGCCAGGCTTCGGCAAGGCCCGCGAAAGGCACGGAGGGACACGAAAAGGGGGAGGGGATGGACGCGAATGAGGACAGACGGAACGAAGCTGAGCCCCGGAGGGGCGACTCGGACCAGCCCAGGGCCAGAGCCCTGGGACTCCGCGTGCAAGACGACGATGAGCCCTGAATCCGGCGGAAGCCAAAGCGGCGTGGCGGTCGGCAGACCTCCCTTCCCGCCGCAGTCCATGGGGGGCGTCGCCCGAGCGACGGGCCTCCGGTCCTGGACTGCGGTGGCATGGGCCGATCAAGGCCCGGCGTCCACCGCGAGCCCTTCCGGCGTATCAAGACGCGTCGCCTCTTCACCCCGGGCGACACCGCCTTGGCTCCCTCCCCGGGAAAGCCCGTGCCTGTGCCAAGCTCCTCTCCGGGCCCGGGGCGTTCTTCATCTCAAGCGCGGGCCGCGCCCTCGGCGGGCGCAGCTACGGGGAGGCCGCGCCCTCCCTCGTAGCCGAACGCGAGAACGGCGCCTGCGGGACACCCCACACCGGATCCCGCCAGCCCCAACGGGCACGCAGCCTTCACCGATCATGATCCCCACACTCCCGCTCGGCCCACGCGAGCAGCCGGGCGGCGGCGGCGTGGAACTGCTCTGCCACCTCGGGACTATCCGGGATCCTGGCGGCCTCCAGAACGCCCCGGATGTCCCCGGCCGAAAACCCCGCCGCCGTCGCGATGAACGTCGCGTCCGCCAGGTCGATCGGATCATCCCGCATCAGCTTGCTGAGCAGCAGGTCTCCATCCCCCAGCCGCCACAGACGCAGATGTCTCCAGGAACCGGGCAGGGCGACCCGCCGCTCCCGCCAGGCCCGGGTCAGCACCACCTGGCTTTCCGTGAACAGGTGGCTGACGTAGAGCTCCTGGCCTCTCAGCTCCTGATTGGCCTTTTCCATGGCCTCCCAGAAGTTCGTCCGCTCCAGCAGCTCCTCCGCCTGCCCCAGCCAGAGCACCGCGTCCACGTCCCGGGTCAGGGCGAACGCCTCCGGGGCCTGCTTGAACCCCAGGACCAGGGCGGCCCGTCCGAACAGGGTCATCTCCACCGGCCCATCAAGCCTGCGGTCCAGCGCCTGGAGGATCACTTCGACCGGGCTCATTCAGTCCACCAGCACCCAGGACTCCGCGTTGTACCGGCCGTCCTTCATCACGGGCTGGGCCAGGCGGGTCCAGTGAAGCAGCGGTTCGCGCAGCGGCCGGGTCTGAGGGGTCATGTCGGCGACCTGGGACCACACGGGGTGCCCCGGCGCGATCCGCAACGCGAGCCGGGCCAGGGCATGGAGCACCGGCTCGGTCCGCTCCATCTCGGTGAGCCGCTTCAGCTCCCCGAGATCCACATCCCCTCTCGAAACGAGCTGGGCGGCGGGCCGGAGGATCTGGGGCTGATCCAGGCACTGCAGCTGGCACAGGCCGGTGATCAGCTCGGCGTTGCTCAGGGTCTTCCGGTCCGGGGGGCGGAACCGGGTGGGCGGGCGGGGCCGGACCACGATCCGGGCCCCCCGGGCGTAGGCCACATCCAGCAGCCACTGCTCGAGACAGTCGGCCGTGTCCGACGGATAGGCGGCGGCCAGTCGCCGCAGCTTGTGCCGCAGCACCGACTCGTGCACCGTCTTGCCCAGCCGTCGGGCGAGGGTCGGAGGAGCGTTCATGGCGGACATCCTACCCGTTCCGGATGCGTCTGGCCACTTCATAGGGGCACGCGACCGCCACCAAACGCGCCCCCCTGCCTTCTGTGGCGGCCGTTCGACCGAGTCCC
>PXDE01000151.1 GCA_003566475.1 PVC group bacterium
ACGGTGGAGGGGCGTGCCATCAGGATCGACGCCGAGGGCGCCGAGGGCATCGTCTGGATCTCAGCCGGAACGGAGGTGCATCGCGGCCCTGTCCTCGATACCGGACGACAGCCCGACCTGACCGGCTATGTAAGGGCCGAACTCTACAACGCCGGCGGGACCACCTTCACCAACCCCTTCGGCCTGGTTCAGGCCGGTTCCGCCCGTCCGGCCAACGTGCCCTGGGCAAGGCCCGCGCCCGCGCCCTGACCGGCGACCGTCCGAGCCGGTTCCCAGGCGGCACCGCGATCATCATCACCGCAGCGGAGAGCCCGGTCCTCACCGCCGGTGGAACTGATGGCGGTAGGCGGAAGGGGTCTGGCCGAGGTGGCGGGCGAAGAGGCGGCGGAGGGCCTTGTCGTCGGGCAGGCCGGCCTCCTCGGCCACCGCATCGACGGTAAGGTCGGTCTCGGCCAGGAGCAGGCGGGCCAGGTCCAGGCGGCACCGGTGGATCTCGGCCAGCACCGTCCGCCCCAGTTGCTTCCGGAACCGCTTCTCCAGCGCCCGCCGCCCCAGGCCGCAGGCGGCCGCCACCACGGGCACGCTCAGCTCGGGATCCTGGACGTGCTGCCGGATGTGATCTACCGCCCGGCTCACCACCTCGTCCGCCACCGCCATCCGTTCGGTGGACTCGCGCTCGATCAGCCCTTGCGGGGGCAGCAACACCTCCCCGCCGACCGGAGGCGGCTCGCCCCGGAGCATCCCCACCAGCGTCTCCGCCGCCTCGTAGCCCCAGCGGTCCTCCGAGATCTCGACCGCCGTCAGCTCGGGCACGCAGGGCAGGCCCCGGTCGTGCCCGCTCACCACCCGGTGGGCGCGGGCCAGGTCGATCCCGGCCGCCCGGGCCACGTCGCAGAGCACCAGCCCCACGTGGTCGTCGGCGACCAGAATCCCGGTCGGGGACTCCAGAGCCCGGAGCCAGCGCAGAAGATCCCGGGATCCGGGGGGGAGCCGCCCCGGCCGCCGGGTGTCCACCGTGTGCAACGCGCCCTCGTAAACTTGGCACGGCCAGCCCTCCGCCTCCACCCGGCTCCGGAATGCCTCGAAGCGCCGCTGGACATAGCCCAGGTCCGCCAGCCCCAGCAGCGCGAACCGCCGACACCCCCGGGCCAGCAGATGCTCCGCCGCCAGCCGGCCCACGGCAAGGTTGTCAGGCCCCACCGTAACCACCGGCGGCTCCCGCATCACCATGCTCGTGTTCACCATCGGCACGTTCAGGCGCTGGCAGGGATCGAGGAGCGACTCCGAGGACAGATGGACCAGGATCCCGTGGGGACGCCAATCCGTCAGCGGTTCGGCGCCCCTGGGGCGGATCTGGAACACCGCGAACCCGCACCCGGGCACCCGGCGCAGATACCGCTGGGCCCCGTGCCATAGCGACCGGATCAGGCTGTCCTGACGCATGCACACGCAGGCGATCCGCAGGTCCTTGGGCAGGGCACGAGGCATGACCGCAAGCCTACCTGTTCGCATTCCGGGTGGCAAGAGTCGTAAAGTGTCCCTAGCGGCGATGCATCCTGCCGGTTAGGGTGGTTGGATGAACACGCCCCGTTCCCTGCCCCTGAGGAGTCTCTGCCTCCTCGCCCTCGCCTCCCTCCCCCTGCGGTCCGCCGATGCGGGTGGCTACCTTTCTGACCACCGCGACTGGCGGAACGCCCCAGACATGATCCGGCCCGACCCCGCCACCCGGGCCCGCGAAGTGGCCGCCCGCCAGGAGGCCATCGCCCGCGACATCCGCCGCCTCCAGGCCCGGCTGGATCGGGCCCCGGACACCGCCACCGAGGCGCGGATCCACGCCCGCCTGCGCGAGATCCACGAGGCCTACGGCTGGGTGCCCGAGATCGGCCTCATGTTCGGCCGCCGCGACATGGAGGTGATCCTCAACCGCCAGACCGAGATGCCCGAGGATCTCCTGCGGGCCTTCGTCCAGTTCCGCAAGGATCTGGAGGCCCGCGGCGCGGATCTCATCGTGATGCCCCTCGCACCCACCCCGTTCTTCGCCACCCATCTGGTGGTGGACGGGGTCGGCCCCGAGACCGAGATCTACCCGGGCTGGACCCGAATGATGCTCCAGCTCCTGGAGGCCGACATCGAGGTCATCGACACCGTGGACGAGTTCCGGGCCGAGGCCGACAACGACCTGCTCATCAGTTGGGTCAACGACTTTCACACCGGCAGCCGGGGGCGGCAGATCGCCGCCCAGGCCCTGGCCCGTCGGCTCCAGCGCTACGACTTCGCCCGCGACCTGGCCGGCAACGCCGCCCTCTGGACCGAGCGGGTCCAGGAGCGGACGGGCTGCTCGTATCCCCAGCGGATCACCATGGTCAACGGCATGTTCCAGACCGTGAACCGCGACGAGATTCCCGACGGTGTGACGTCCTGGAACGCCCGGCATCCCCGGCGGGCCTATATCCATGCCCCCGGGGCGCCGGACCTCGAGGCGGAGATCGGGGCGCGACGGTTCAAGGTGATGAACCTCGAAGCCTCGTCGGCGGTCGGCCCTCACCTGAACCGCTTCGATCTGGTGATGGTGGGCGACAGCCAGCTTCATTCGTCGGTCTATGGCACCGGCCTGCCCGGCTTCATCAACCGCGAGGTGGGCGGCCGGTTCCGCTGGGCCAGCCAGTCGTGGAGCGGGTTTAGCCCGCCCAGCCTCTACCTGCGGGCGGTGCCCGACTCCGCCCCCCAGGCCCGGGTGGTGGTGCTGGCCTTCCTGCCCAAGAGCTTCTGGGGCGATGAGGGCCCGATGGCCCCCCGCCCCATGCCCGCCTACCGCGGACAGACCGCCGAAGCCGCGACGGGAAGGACCTTCCGGGCCGACCTCGAGGTGCTGGCCGTGTCCGCCCAGCGCGACCCGGCCACCCTCGACTACGACGAGGCCCTCACCCATGCCGCCGTACGGATCGTGCGCGGTCCTCCCGACCTCCAGGGCCAGACCGTGGGCGTCCGCCACTGGACCATGGTCCAGGGCGAGCGCCTCGCCGCCGCCGCCGCCATCCGCCCCGGACAGAGACTCGACCTCACCCTCGAACCCTGGTCCGAAACCATCCGCAAGGATCCCGAGCTGGGCACCCACCAGGTGTTCGACGATACCGACCTCGATCTCACCGCGCCCATGTTCTGGGTCACCCGAGGCCGCCTCTCCCCCCAGGTGCTGCTGCGGGAGACGGAGGGGGAGGGAAGGTGAG
>PXDE01000208.1 GCA_003566475.1 PVC group bacterium
CCGTAACGGAGGTCCGCACGCATGCCTGCCCTTCTCATCACCCTCGGTATCCTGGTGGTGCTGGCCCTGATCGTGGTCGGCATCTACAACGGCCTGGTCAAGCTGCGCAACCACACCGACGAGGCGTGGTCGGGGATCCAGACCGAGCTCAAGCGGCGCTACGACCTGATCCCCAATCTGGTGGAGACCGTGCGGGGCTTCGCGAAGCACGAGTCAGGGGTGCTTACGGCGGTGACCGAAGCCCGGTCCCGGGCGGCCGGGTCGCACGGGTCGCCTGCGGAACAGGCCCGGGACGAGAACGCCCTGATCGGCGCCATGCGGCAAATGTTCGCGGTGGCCGAGAACTACCCGGACCTCAAGGCCAACACCAACTTTCTCGACTTGCAGAAGCAGCTCGCCGCCACCGAGGACCGCCTGCAGACCGCCCGCCGGTTCTACAACGCCAACGTGCGGGATCTGAACATGAAGATCCAGCAGTTCCCCAGCAACATCGTGGCGGGCATGTTCAAGTTCACCTCCCGCGAGTTCTTCGAGCTGGACGAGGAGACCGCCAAGGCCGCCGCCCAGGCCCCCAAGGTCAGCTTCTGAGCCGGTGTCCCCGCCATCGGCCTCGCTCGTGGCGAGGGGTCAGGCCTTTACCCTTTCCTTCCGCACCCCCACCACACGCCTGAACAATGGAAGACGTTCTGGATGGCAAGGGTAAAGGTCTGACCCCATCGCCGTCCCGTCCTCGATCCACCCGGGGAAACGGGCGGTGACCGGCCTCGGGCGGCACGCGAATCGGGCTTGTCGTCCCTGGGGCCTGGGTCTAGCCTCCCCACAGGAGGCGACTTGAATGGGCCTGGGCAGCAAATGGCTGATTGCGGCGGGGTGGGTCGGATTTTCGTGGGGGATCCTCCTGTCCAGCGGGTTCGCGGCGGCGGCGGCGGCCCGGAGCGGGCAGATCGAAACCTCGCTGCTTCCCATCCATGTCGGGATCATCATGGTCGCGGTGGCCCTGTGGGTGGCGGGCAATCTTCCCCTGGTGGGGCCGGGACGCCCGGCGGAGAGGGGCGTCACCCTGATGATCCTGGTGCTCATCCATGTGGCGGTGGCCGCGCCGCTCTACTTCATTCTGGTCGAGGCCGGCTGGGTGCTGGGCGGCGGCTGAGCGCGGAGGCCGGTTTCCAGGTGGCCCCGTTTCGGGTACGGTAGCGGGCCATGGACGCCTGGGTGATCAGAGGCCACGTCTGGCCCGGATGGGATGCCGAACCCTTCGAGGGGGCGGTGGTCGTGCGGGGCGACCGCATCCTCGAGGTGGGGCTGTCCCCGGCCGTGCCGACCGGCGCGCGGGAAGTCGAGGTGCCCGAAGGTCTGATTCTGCCCGGGTTTGTCCAGAGCCACGTCCACTGCGCCCAGACCCTCTTCCGCGGCCTGGCCGAGGATCTGCCCCTGCTGCCCTGGCTGCGCACCCGGATCTGGCCGTTCGAGGCCGCGCACACGCCGGAGTCCCTGGGCATCTCCGCCGAGCTCACGGCGGCCGAACTGCTGCGCGGCGGCACGGTGGCCGTGCAGTCGTTCGAGACCGTGCGCCATACCGACGCCGTCTTCCAGGCCCTGGACCGGGCGGGCCTGATTGCCGTGGTCGGGCACTGCCTGATGGACGAGACGTCCGGGCACCCGCCCCTGTCGGTGCCGTGGGAGCAGGCTCGGGAGGAGATGGACGGCCTGCGGGAGGCCTGGGACGGCCATCCGCGCCTTCGGGTCGGCGTGGCGCCCCGGTTCGCCCTGAGCTGCTCGGCGGAGACTCTGGAGCAGGCCGCCGCCTACGCGCGCAGGCACGGGCTTCGGCTGCATACCCACGCCAGCGAGCAGACGGCGGAGATCGAGGAGGTCCGGTCCCGGACGGGACGGGCCAATCTGGAGTTTCTCCATGCCGTGGGCCTGACCGGATCCGACTGCGGGCTGGCCCATTGCGTCCACCTCTCCGAGTCCGAGCGCGATCTTCTGGCCACGACGGGAACCCATGTTCTTCACTGTCCGTCGGCCAACTTCAAGCTGGGGTCCGGCATCGCCCCGGTCCCCGGCTATCTGGCCCGCGGCGTTCCGGTGAGCCTGGGCGCGGACGGGGCGCCCTGCAACAACCGGCTCGACATGTTCGCGGAGATGCGGCTGGCCGGGCTGATGCAGTCGATGGCCCATGGGCCCGGCGCCCTGTCGGCCCGGGAGATCGTGCGCATGGCCACCGAGGGAGGGGCGGCGGCGCTGGGGATGGCCGAGGAGCTGGGGCGGCTGGAGGCGGGCCGAAGGGCCTGCCTGGCCGTGCTCGATCTGCGTGGTCCCCACCTCCAGCCTCCGGCCGACCCGGCCACCCGCGTGGTGTATCAGGCCACGGCGGCCGACGTGGTGCTCACCATGGTGGACGGCCGGATCCTGTGCCAGCGGGGATGCGTCCAAGGTCTGGACGACGGCGTCCAATCCCTGGACGAAGCCGAACTCCGCGTCCGGGTCGCCGAGGCGGCCCGGAACCTGGTCCGCCGGGCCGAGGAGATCGCATGATTCCGCCCCGCGTGCCGACCTCCGTCCGCCGGATCCCGGCATGCGCGGTGGCGGCCGGTCTCCTGGCCGCCTGCGTTCCGGCGGATCCGAACCCTCCCGCGAGGGACGTGATGATCGAATCCACCTACGACCCCACCATTCCGAGGCGGGCGCTGGGCCGGGTGATGGGGTCCAGGATCCGCGACCTGGGGGTGCAGGCCGGGGATGCCGTCCTGGTCCTGTACACCTCCCGTCAGGACGACATGGCCACGCGGGACATGGAGCGGGTGATGGCGGCGATCCGGGAGGGGATCGGGAATCCGGAGGTCCGGGTGGTCGGACGGGATCTGGCCGACCGGCCGGGATACAGCACGCTGCATCACTTCGACGAGCCGCTCACCGTGGACTGGATCGCCCGCCAGATCGGGGATGTTCCGAGGGTCCGGGCGGTGGCGATGTTCCATGGCCTGCCCGAGGGCGATCCCGGTCAGGCGCGGGGCTGGCCTCCCCTGTTCGTCCACACGTTCCCGTGGACGGACGAGGCCCAGGCCTGGCTGGACGCCGGTCGGATCCGGTTCGCGGCGGTCAGCCGGCCCCGGATCCGGTTCAACACCGTCCAGGCCACCCCGGCCGGATCCTGGGAGGAGTGGTTCGACCGGTACTACACGGCGCACGGACCCGCCTCCGAACCCGACC
>PXDE01000030.1 GCA_003566475.1 PVC group bacterium
CCCGAATCCCGCATCCCGCATCCCCAATCCCCAGTCCCCAATCCCGAATCCCGAATCCCGCATCCCAAATCACGCATCCCGAATCACGCATCCCCCATGCCCCGCATCCTCATGATCCTCACCAGCCACCGGCTGGACTGCTTCCGGCTGGCCATGGACATGCTGCTGGCGCACGGGCAGGCGGAGTCGTTCGACCGGATCGTGCTGCTGCTCAACGGGGTCGAGGGCAGGCACCTCGCCTATGTCGACCATCTGACCGCCTCCCGTCCCGACCTGCCCTGGGACCGGATCGCCGGTCCCCGGGGCAAGGGGCCGCTGGTGGCGGGCCTGCAGAACCAGTGCGTGGAGCGCTATCCCGACGCGCTTTACTTCAAGATCGACGAGGACGTGTTCGTGTCCCCGGGCTGGGCCGACCGCCTGGCCGCCGCCTGGCAGGCCCATGCCGAGGATCCGGGCCTTGGCCTGGTGACGCCCGTGGTGCCCAACAACGGCACCGGGTTGTTCCATCTCCTCCACCGGTTCCCGGACCTGATGGCCGAATACGAGCAGCGGTTCCCCCCCCCGCTGACGCCCGACGCCGACGGCCCGGCCTGGAAGTACCCCCAGATCGCGGAATGGATCACCCGCCAGTTCCTCCGGTTCGAGCACGCGGAGCGCCGGTTCTCGGCCAAGCCGGTGCCGCCCGAGCGGTTCGCGAGGCGGTTCAGCATCAACTGCCTGGCCTATGGGTACGGTCACTGGAAGGCCATGGGCGGCATCCCGGACGACGAGGAGCCCGCGTGGTGCCAGTGGGTGGTGGACCGGGGCGGGTTCCATGTGCTGGCCACGGACACCCTGGTGCACCACTACAGTTTCTTCGTCCAGCAGCGCTGGCTCGACCGCACCAGCCTGCTCGAGGATCTCCGGGCCGCCAACCTGCCCGCCACCGCGCCCCCGCGTCCGGTGCGCTGGGCAACCCGCGCCGCCCGCATCGCGCCGCAGGTGTGGGAGAAGGTGCGAGGCGCTTGATACGTGATACGTGATACGTGATGCGCGATGCGCGATGCGTGATACGGGATGCGTGTTGCGGGATCCTGGATGCGACAATGGACTGAAACCACAGAGGAACAGACGATGAGCTACAAGAAGCTGGAGATCTGGAGTATTGCTCGTGGGCTTACGATCGACGTCCATCAGATGTCGCTCACGGAATTGCCTGCGTTTGAACGATTCGAGGAAGGGTCTCAGATCCGGAGATCCATCAAGTCGGTTCGCTCCAATATCGTGGAGGGGTACGGGAGACGGCGTTACAAGCAGGACTTCCTGAAACACCTGACCTACGCCCATGCTTCATGCGACGAGACCATTGACCACCTCGAAACACTCGCCGAAACGGGTTCGCTGGTGAACGACGGGCTTTTCAGGGATCTGCATTCCCGTCTCGACGAACTAGGTGCCAAGCTGAACCGTTTCATCCAGAGCGTGGAGTCCAGCCACGGCAGTCTGCGGGAAGACCTTGGTGCATACGAGGTCGGAGACTGACCCCATCCCGCAACCCGCAACCCGCATCCCGCAACCCGTATCCCGTATCCCGCATCCCGCGACTTGTCCGACGAAGCTTCTGAGCGAAGTCGGATCCCGCATCCCGCATCCCGTATCCCGCAACCCGAATCCCGCATCCCGCATCCCGCGACCCGCATCCCGCGACCCGCATCCCGCATCCCGCATCACCCATTCCTCCGCCCATTGACCCAACTCGGCCGGTGTAGCGTCGGCTCGGCCTCGGGACCGGCCCCGGCGGCCAGGCGGTCCACACACTCGTAGCCCTGCGCGAAGGAGTGGTCCTGGTTGGCCACCTCGTACTTCCAGGCGCCAAACCGGCCCCGGCTCCAGATGCCCGCCTCCTCGAACCGCCGCAGCACCGGGTCGACCACCGGGTCGCGCCCGAGGAACGGCGTGGGGTAGCCCTGGGGCAGGCGCCGGTGGACCACGCTGCACACCGCGTCGGGATCCGGAAGCAGCCGGTCCTTGCCCAGCGCGGCCAGGGTGTCCGCGACCAGCCGCTCCGCGTCCACCGGCTTGGCCGGGCTCTCGCTGGTCTCGGTCATCAGCGACCACTGCGCCCCCGGCCGCGGCGCGTTGTTCGGACTGTAGTTGGTGAACACCGTGATCCGGTAGTAGGGGCTGTGGGCCTCCGGGAAGTACATCCAGCACTTGGTGCGCAGGGCCTCGGGCGGCTGCCCCTCGATCCCGATCCCCACCACATGGGTCGAGGAGTACACCAGCCGGTCGGCCGTCGCCGCCTCCACCCAGCCGCCGGACATGCGGATGAGGTGATTGAGCGGGATCGTGCTCAGGATGTGTCGGGCCCGGATGGTATCGCCCGCCTCGGTGTGGACCGCGCGGCCCTCCGGCTCGACCCGGGCCACCCGCGATCCGTAGCGCATCCGCGCCGCCGGCAGCCGGGCCGCCAGTGCCTTCCAGACCGCGCCGGTGCCGCCCCGCACCGGGAACCGGAACACCTTGTTGGGCCCCCAGCCCACGTCGTCCTGATTCAGGCAGATCGACCTCATCACCGCCTTCAGATCGGGCACGGCCACCCGCTCGCCCATCCAGTTCGCGTCCATGGTCGACGGCGGATAGGCCCAGACCTTGAAGTTGTAGGGCTTCAGGAACAGGTCGCAGATCCCCGGCCCCATGGTCCGCTCCATCCACGCCGCGAAGTTCGCGGGCTTGTCCAATCCCTGGACGCTTCCGTCCAAGGCCTGGACCGCCTGCCACAGGCCCTCCACACAGGCCCAGCGGTCTGCGGGGTCGAGCCGGTGCAGGTTGTTCTGGAAGGGATAGGGGACGAACCGGTCCCTGATCCAGACCCAGCTCTCGCGCTGATGGGTCAGCCATCCGTCGGGCCCCAGGGCGAGGTCCATGTACCGGTCGAACCGGTCGTAGTGGGAGAACTGGACATGGCCGCCCAGATCCCAGGTGAACCCCTGATCGTCGACGAACGAGGTGGCAAGGCCCCCGGCATGGTCCTCGGCCTCGAGGAGCATCCAGTCGAGGCCAAGTTCGTCCAGACGCAGAGCGGCGCCGAGCCCGGTCGGGCCGGCGCCGAGGATGAGGTAGTCGGTGGTATCTTTCATGGAAGTGGGCAGGAGTTAGGGGTTAGCGTAAATACCCAACGGAATGACGGCTCATGGACCAAACATCCCCTCCTCCGGAGGGGTGGCCCGTCC
>PXDE01000620.1 GCA_003566475.1 PVC group bacterium
CATGGTTGAAGGAGTGCCTGCCCGACGCTCATCTTCCCCCAGGCCGGGAGGCCGGGCTGCTCCACCTGCTGTCCGCGTTCTCCGAGGGATCGTGACCGGAAGAGGGGTGCCTGGAGCCTGCCGCGGTCGGTTCAGCCCTGTGGGGATGGGCCATCCCCGCCTTCCTTCCTCCTTGATCCCCCGCCCGACCCCTGCGACGGTCGGGATCATGCGCCACAGACTGTATGCTTCGTCATCCCGCCGGTTGGCATCCCTGAGCCTCCTCCTGACCACGCTCCCAGTCGCCGCAGACTGGCCGCAGTTCCGGGGCGGGCCGGAGCGGGTGGCCTCGGCGGAAGCCGGACCGGAGGGGCCGCTGCACGAGGTCTGGTCGGCCGAGCTTCCCGCCCGACTTCCCCTTTACGCGACCGATGTCCGCGCCGCCGCCGACCTGCACTACGCCCCTGTGGCCGATGAGCACGGCGTGCTGATCTCCCTGCACGACCCGGCCGGGGTGCTGGCCCTGAACCGGGCCGACGGCTCGACCACCTGGTTCCGGCCCCTGGCTGCGCCGGTGCGGTTCGCGCCCGTCCTGCGCGGCGACCGGGTGTGGGCGGGGACGGACGAGGGGCTGGTGGTCTGCCTGGACCGCGCCACCGGCGATGTGATCTGGACCTGGCGCCCGCCCGCCCCCCGGCGATGGACCGTCCAGCAGGGCGGACTGATCTCGCGCCATGCGATCAGCGCCGCGCCCACCCTGGCCGGCGACCGGCTGGTCTTCGCGGTCGGCACCTGGACCGAGGACCGGCCCCACCTGGTCGTGCTCGACCCCATGACCGGGGACCAACGCCTCTTCCAGCCTATCCGCGGCCCGGTCTGGGGCTATCCCGCCGTGTCCGGCGACCTGGCGGTGATCCCGGCCGGCACGTCCGAGCCCCGCCTCTACCGCCTGGACACCGGCGAGCCCGCCGGGACACCTCGCCTCGACCGGGGCAACCCGCTTCACGCCGGCGTGGCCATCCTTGGCCCCTGGTTCCAGGCCGGGGCCCGGTTTCTTCTTCTGGCCGAGCCCGGCGGATCGGGAATCACCTTCTATGGCAATGCCGAGCACGGCATCCGCTCCCGGGTGCCGGTGGTCGACGGCACGCATGTGTACGGGATCAACGACGGCGTCCTGCGCATCTTCCCCCGTCCGGAGGCGGGCGCGTCGCGGCTCGATCCGGTGGGGAACTGGTGGATGGTCTATAAGCTGGTGTTCGCCTGGACGCGGGAGGTGACCGACGAGCTGGCCGCCCCCGACGGCGCGGACTTGGAGCGCCGCCAATACCCCCGCCAGGCCCTGGCCAAGGCTGGGGACAGCCTCTACGCGGGCGGCGAGGACGTGCTCTACCGGTTCGACGTAGCCGACCCCTCGTCCCCTCGCATCCTCCAGGTGTTCCCCGTCAAGGGGCGGCCGGTCGAAGCCGCTCCCACCCGCGACGGTCTGTACGTCGCCACCGATGCCCACCGACTGGTCCGGTTCGGCATGGAGGCGTCGGCGCGCGCACGGGCAGTCGCCCCCGATCTTCCCTCGCCGCGTGCCGACGCCGCAGGTCTCGCCCTGGCCTTCGGTCGGGCCCGGCCACCCACTTGGCCCGAGGATGCGACCGAGGTGTCCGTGCTGGCATCGGTCGAGCCCGACGATCTGGGAACGGCGGTGGCCGGAGACCTGACGGCCGACGAGTGGCCGCCCTACGCCGCCGTGGCGGTGGCGGTGGACGGCCCGCCAGAAGGTGAGGCCGAGCGCGACGCGGCCTGGTTGCGGCGGCTGTGGCCGGTGCTGGTGCCGGGACGCGGGGTGCTCAGCATCCGTGTGGACGACATGGCGACGGTGCGGCTCCAGGAGCAGATTCCCGCCCTGGGCCTCGACGCCGGGAGGGTCGAAATCCGCGGCGGATGGCTGACCCTCACCCGGCCCGCGCCCCGCCGGGCCGTCGGCCAGCCCGACCTGGCCCAGGTGCTGGAGCGGGCCCATGCCCGGGGCCGGCGCTTCGCCCCGCCGGCCGAGACGCCGAACGCCGAGCGGGCCCGGCTCCGCCGCGAGGCCGAGGAGGCCCTGGAGGCCGACGATCTGCGGACGGCCCGGGCCCGGGCGCGTCAGCTTCTTGATGAGCACGGCGACACGGCGGAGGGGAGGGCGGCGGTCGCATTGCTGGCGCGGGTGAACCTGGCCGAGGCCGACGAGCTTCGGCGACTGGGCCGGTTCGAGGCTGCCCGAAACCTCTATGAGACCGTGATGGGTCAGGATCCCGAAGGCCCCGTCGGCCAGGCCGCCCGCACGCGCCTCGACGACCTCGCCCTCGACGCCATGCTCGAGGGCGACGACCTGCTCGACGGGCTGGGGCTCTGAAACCGCAAGGCTGGCCTTCCGGGGCCGGACCGCCTAAGCTCGTGACCATGAAGCGAAGCCCATGGTTTGTTCTCGTCCTTCTGGCCGGGGCGGCCGTCGCCTCGGCGCAGGAATCGCCCATGTTGCGGCTCACCCGCGACGGCACCGTGCTGGCCGCGGCGCGGCTTCGCGAGGACCCGCAGAACCTGGTGGGCCGGGATCTGCTGCTCGCGGTCCTCGCCGTAGATCCCCGCTACGAGCCAGCCCGCCAGGTGATGCTGGCCACGCTTCAGGGGAGGCCGGTTCCGGAGATGCCGGTGGTGGACCCGGAAGGCTTCGCGGTGTTTCTCGAGCAGACGGCCCTGGCCCACATCGAATCGGAGAACCCCCGCACCCGGGCGGTCTCGGCCATGCTCCACGCCCTGGCCGCCCGGCTGGACCCGCGCCGCGAGGCCTCGGCGGCCTACCTCCGGGCCCAGGCGGACGCGGGGCACGAGATCTCCGCCCGGGACCTGGCCCTGCGGCTCCAGCCCGGACTGGCCGACGTGACCCGGGCCTGGGCGGGCGAGATCGAGGTGGCCGCCGCGCCGGACGCCCCCGCCGAGGATCCCAGCGCATCCGACCCGGACCTCCACAGCTTCGAACGCCTCGCCCGCCTGCCCGAGGTCACCTCCATGGAGGACGCCCTCGCCGACCCGGAAAGCGTGGTCCGCCTGAACCTCAGCGGCCGTTCGCTGACCGAGATCCCCCGCGGGGTGGAGCGGCTGGTGAACGTGCAGGAGCTCAACCTGAGCCTCAACCGGCTCGCCGCTCTGCCCAACACGCTGGCCGACCTGCCCCGGCTTCAGGTGCTGAACCTGGCCAACAACGATTTCGCCCAGATCCCCCGGGGCTCGCTGGTTCCCAAGGTCCGGTCGCTCAACCTGGCCAGCAACCGGATCACCGCCATCCCCCCCGAGATCGGCGAATACCGACGGCTGCTGGCCCTGGACCTGTCCGGCAACGGCATCACCCGGTCCGCGCCCAATCTGCGCGAGCTGGCCGAACTCCGCACCCTGAACCTCGTCGGCAACCCCCTGCGCATCCTGCCCCTCGAGATCTGCGAGCTGCGCAAGCTCGAGGACCTCAATTTAGAGAACACGGGCATCCGCGATCTGCCCATGCAGTTCGGCCAGCTTTCCGGCCTGCGGCGGCTGAACCTCAACGGCAACAACTTCGGCGGCTTCCCCCGGCCGGTCATGGGCCTGACCCGGCTCACCCACCTCCGCCTCAACGAGACCGGCATGCGCGATCTGCCCCCGGCGATCGGCCAGATGACCGACCTCGCCGTGCTTTCCGTCTCCGGCAACAGCCTGCGCGAGCTGCCCCGCGACCTTGGCCGCTGCACCTCCCTCCGCGTTCTGGACGCCACCGGCAACTCGATCCGGGAGATTCCCGCGGAGCTGGGCGGGCTCGAGCATCTGGACCGGCTGTTGCTGTCCGGCAACTCGCTCAGTTCGGTGCCGACCTCCGTGGGGCAGCTTCAGAACCTCCGCCGCCTGCATCTTCACCGCAACGAGATCTCCGTGGTTCCGTTCGAGCTCGGGCGCCTGGAATCGCTGATGTGGCTCCGGCTCGACGGCAACCGTCTGCGGGAGCTGCCAACCTCCCTGGGAAATCTCCGCAACCTGACCATCCTCCAGGTGGGCGGCAACGAGCTGCGGGCGCTGCCGGCGGAACTGGGCGGGCTCGCCGCCCTGGAGCGGCTGGAGGCGGGCGGGAACCGGCTCGCCCAGATTCCGCCCGAACTGGGCGACCTGGGGAACTTGCAGGTGCTCGACATCACCCGGAACGAGATCGCGGCCCTGCCGCCGACCCTCGGGCGACTGGGCAATTTGCGTGAGCTGAGGGCGGGCGGAAACCGGCTGCGCGACCTCCCACCGGAGATCGGCGACCTGGGATCGGTCTGGTTCCTGGGCCTGGCCGAGAACCAGCTTCCCGGCCTGCCCCGGTCGGTCGCCCGCCTGCGCTCGCTGCGGCGGCTGGAGCTTTCCGGCAACCCGATCCGGCCGCCCGAGCGCGAGGAGATCCGGAGGCTGGTGCCCGCGCGGGATATCGTGTTCTGACATGGCCGAGGACCCCGACCAGTCCTCCCGGCGCCTGCCCTCCGAAGGGCGGGTCGCCCATCCGGTGGCCCTGGCGATCTTCGGGGCCACCGGCGACCTGACCCGGCGCAAGCTGGTGCCCGCCCTGTTCAGCATGGCCGGCCGGGGGCTTCTGCCCGATCGGTTCGCCGTGGTCGGATTCGCCCGCCGCCCCTGGGACGACGCCACCTTCCGCTCCGAGATGGAGGCCGCCCTGGCCGAGTTCGCGCCGGGGGCGGATGCCGAGGCGGTCCGCGCCTTCTGCGCCAATCTCCATTACGTGCGGGGCGACCTCGGTCAGCCCGAGGACTTCCGCGCCCTCGGGGCCCGGCTCGAGGCCGTGGCCCCGGGTCAGGGACGGGTGTTCTACCTGGCCACCGCTCCGGACCTCTTCACGCCCATCGTGGAGGGTCTGGCCTCGGCCGGACTGGTCCGGCCCCCCTTCGAGGAACCCTGGAGCCGGGTGGTCATCGAGAAGCCCTTCGGCCACGACCTGGCCAGCGCCCGCGACCTGTCCGCCGCCGTCGGCCGCCATCTCGCCGAAAGCCAGATCTACCGCATCGACCACTACCTGGGGAAGGAGACGGTGCAGAACCTGCTCTCCTTCCGGTTCGCCAACCTCATCTTCGAGCCGCTGTTCAACCACCGCTATGTGGACCATGTGCAGATCACCGCCGCCGAGGCCGTGGGCATGGAGAGCGGGCGCGGCGCCTACTACGACCGGGCCGGGGCCCTGCGCGACATGGTCCAGAACCATCTCCTGCAACTGCTCTGCTTCGCGGCCATGGAGCCGCCGGCCTCGCTCGACCCCGACGCCATCCGCAACGAGAAGGTGAAGGTGCTCCAGTCGGTTGCCCCCTGGACGCCCGAGACCATCCGGCGCCACACCGTCCGCGCCCAGTACACGGGCGGCTCGGTGGACGGCCGCCCGGCCCCCGGATTCCGCGAGGAGGACCGGGTCGGCCCCGCCTCCACCACCGAGACCTATGTGGCCCTGCGGCTCATGGTCAACACCTGGCGCTGGGCCGGGGTGCCGTTCTTTCTGCGCACGGGCAAGCGCCTGGCCCGGGCGGTGACCGAGGTGGCGGTGCAGTTCCGGGTGCCGCCGCTCCAGCTCTTCGAGACCGTGGCCTGCGAGGGGGACGTGTGCGACCTCACCCAGGCCGAGCCCAACCGCCTCGTGTTCCGGATCCAGCCCGACCCGTCGATCCGCCTCACCTTCTCGGCCAAGCGGCCGTCCCTCCAGATGGTGGTGGAGAGCGTGGGCATGCGGTTCTCCTATCAGGAGACCTGGGACCGGCATCTGCCCGAGGCCTACGAGCGGCTGCTGCTCGACGTCATGCGCGGCGACGCCACCCTGTTCACCCGCTCCGACGAGGTGGAGGCGGCGTGGTCCATCGCCGACCCCGTGCTCCGCGAGTGGTCCGCCGGCCGGCCCCCCATGGCCTACTACTCGGCCGGGGCCTGGGGCCCCCGCGAGGCCGACGCCCTCCTCGCCGCCCCCCACCGGACCTGGCACAACCCCTCCGCCACCCGCCCCATGTCCGTCACCGGCCCCGGGGCCGGGCTCTAGCCCCGCCGCCGCGCTGCTCTGAGACACCAATGCACGCTGTTCTACACAAACCTCTGCTCGCCAACAGGATGTCCCCGACGTGGCACGGGGGCGCCTGCCCCCGTGCCCTGCCCCCAGAACAAGCCGCCGCCCTCGGGAAGATTTCCCGCCGCCTGAAGGATCCCAGAGACTCGGGGGGAGGCCCCCCCGAGCCACGGGAAGGCCGCTCCCACTTCGCCAATCTTCCTTCGTCAGCTTGCCCTACGTAGCTCCGCTGCGGAGCGTAGTCGGGTCAATCTTCGGTTTCCCGGAACCCACATCCCACGACTTGTCCGACATAGCTTCCGAGCGAAGTCGGATCGCACATCCCACAACTTGTCCGACGAAGCTTCTGAGCGAAGTCGGATCGCGCCAGCCGTCTCACCCTTCATCCGGCTGAACCCAGCGGTCCAGCGGCGGGGACAGACCCCGGATCCCCAAGCAGCCTCGTCGCCGCCCCATCCGGTCAGATCCATGTCCGGTCGGACACGTTTCCGACCGGTTCCGGGGCGCCCAACCGGTTAGATCCATGTCCGACCGGACACGTTTCCGACCGGTTCCGGGGCGGGCGCCCGCAATCTGCTATCCGCAATCCACAATCCACAATCCACAATCCCCCTCGCCTCTCGCATCTCTATCGCCGGGCGTCCCGGCCCGTGCTAGTCTGTCCACCTATGGCCAGAACCCTCATGGTGGTCGCCGGCGAGGTCTCGGGCGACATGCATGCGGCCGCCGTGATCCGAAGCCTGCGGTCCCGGATGCCGGATCTGACCGTCTTTGGCCTGGGCGGGGACGAGATGGCGGCGGCGGGGGCGGAACTGCTCCATCATGTCCGCGACCTGTCGGTGATGGGGCTCTACGAGGTGCTGAAGCGCTACGGGTACTTCCGCCGGATTTTCGCCGAGGTGCTGGAGGCGGCGGAGCGGCGTCGGCCCGACGCGGTGCTGCTGGTGGACTACCCGGGATTCAACCTGCGGCTGGCCCGGCGCCTCCGGGGACGCGGCCCCCGCCTGGTCTACTATGTCTGCCCCCAGGTCTGGGCCTGGAAGCGGGGGCGGATCGCCACCATGGCGCGCGATCTGGACCGCCTGCTCACCATCTTCCCCTTCGAGGCCCGGCTGTTCAAGGGCACGGGTCTCGCGGTCGATTTCGTGGGCCACCCGCTGGTGGACGAGGCCGCCCGGGCCCTGGCCGCGCCGCCCCGCGATCTGCCATGGTGCCGAGGCGCCCGCCTCGCCCTGCTTCCGGGCAGCCGCCGCCAGGAGCTGGAGCGGATCCTGCCGCCCATGGTCGAGGCGGTGAGATTCCTGCGCGAGCGATCCGAGATCGCCCCCGTCGTGGCCACGCCCAATCCGGAGGTCGCTCAGGCCGCGTCGGAGATCATGGACGGCAATGGCGGGGCGCTGCCCGTCGTGGTCGGGCAGACCCGCGAAGTGCTGCGCCAGGCCCGGGCCGGGCTGGTCACCAGCGGCACCGCCACCCTGGAGGCGGCGCTCATGGACTGCCCCATGGTGGTGGCCTACCGCACCTCGCCCCTCACCTACGCGGCCGCCCGGCGGGTGGTCCGGGTGCCTCATATCGGGATGGTCAACCTCGTGGCCGAGCGCGAGGTCTGCCCCGAGCGGATCCAGGACCGCTGCACCGGCTCCGAGCTGTCCGAAGCGGTGGCCCCGCTGCTGGAGGACGGTCCCGCCTTCGCCGCCATGAAGTCGGCCCTGGCCGACGTCCGCGCGAGACTGGGCGAGGGCGGCGCCGCCGACCGCGCCGCCGCCTGCCTGGCCGAGGAGCTTGAGCGCGGGCCCTAGTCCGCGGGACAGCGGGCGCGTCGGTCAATCCGAAGCACGGGTTGGAGCAAGGGGCATCGGCAGCCGATAAACCGCATTGACATGCGAATTATACGGTATAATTTACCGATGATGGCAAATTATCCGAGATTCCTGTCCGCCCCCATCCAGGCCCCTGCCTCGGAAACCAAGGTTCGGATGCTGTTCGGCGCCCGGCAGACCGGGAAGTCCACCCTCTTGCGCCATCTGGCCACGCCGGAGACCGTGGTCTTCAACCTTCAGGAACGCCGCACCCGCCTCAATTTGGAGCGGGATCCCTCCGTGTTCACCCGGATGCTGCAGGCCGACCGGCGCGAGCGGATTCCCGTGCAGGTGGACGAGATCCAGAAGGTGCCCACCCTTCTCGACGAGGTCCAATATCTTTACGACCGCGCCCCGGATCGCTACCGGTTTCTGCTCACGGGCAGCTCCTCCCGGCGGCTGAAGACCGATTCGGCCAATCTGCTCCCGGGCCGGGTTCACGCCTTCCATCTCTGCCCCCTCATCCTGGGTGAGCGGAAGGGTTCCCATGAGTCCAGACTCCTCCCGACCCCATACGCTGCCCTGGAGCATGCAGGCTTCCCGGCACCCGGTCTGGAGAAGCTCCTCCTGTTCGGAAATCTGCCGGGTGTCGTGCAGGAGGCGGAGGCCAGCCGACGCCTGACCCTGGAGGCCTACGTGGACCTCTACCTCGAGGAGGAGATCCGACGGGAGGGGCTGGTCCGCAATCTCGCCGCTTTCCAGCAATTCCTGGAACTCGCTGCGTTGGAGTCCGGGGGCATCATCAACTTCTCGAACGTCTCCCGGCACAGCGGGGTGCCGGTGCAGACCTTGCGCACGTACTACCAGGTGCTGGAGGACACGTTCGTCGGCTACCGGATTCCCGCCTTCGGGACCGGCGGTCGCCGACGTGTGCTCACCAGCCCCCGGTTCCTGTTCTTTGACAACGGCGTGCGCAATGCGGCCGCCCGCCTCCCGGTCGGCCCCGATCTGCTTAAGACGCAGATGGGGATCTTGTTCGAGAACTGGGTGGGCCAGGAACTGCACCACCGTTGTCTCTACGCGGGTCGGGCCTGGCGTCTTAGCTTCTGGAGGACCGCCCACGGCGCGGAGGTCGATTTCGTGCTCGAAACTCCTGAGGAGATCATCCCCATCGAAGTCAAGGCCACCCGGTCGCCCGTGGAGACGGACGCCCGGCACCTGAAGCTCTTCCTGGACGCCTACCCCGAGCGGGCCCGGCGCGGGTTCATCGTCTGCCGATGCGCCGCGCCCCTGCGGATCAGCGACCGCATCGAGGCCATCCCCTGGACCATGGTCTGATCGCCCGGGCCTACCACCCCCGGGGGCGGCCTAGTTCCGCCCCCTGGTAAAATCCCGCATCGCCTTGTGGATCTGCTTCCACCGGGCCTTGGTGTTGCTCCGCAGCTCCGGATCCTCCTTGCGGGCCTCGAAGGCCCGCTCGCGGCGGAGGCGGTGCCAGGCTTCGAGACGGGCGGGGTCGAGGCGGCCGTCGGCCACGGCGGCGGTCACCGCACAACCCGGCTCGGACTGATGCATGCAGTCGTTGAACCGGCATCCGACCGCGATCTCCCAGATGTCGGCGAAGGCCTGGTCGGTCCCGGACGGGGCGCTCCACAGCCCGACCTCGCGCAGGCCCGGGGTGTCGATAAGGCAGCCTCCCCCCGGCATGCGCAGCAGCTCGCGACGGGTGGTGGTGTGCCGCCCCCGGTCGTCGGTCTCCCGGATGTCTCCGGTCTCCTGCACCTCGGCCCCCAGCAGACGGTTGATGATCGACGATTTCCCCACCCCCGAGGAGCCCACGAAGGCCGCCGTCCGCCCCGGGCCGAGGAACGCGCCGACTTCCTCCAGGCCCTCGCCGGTCTCCGCGCTCACCAGCACCGCCGGGCATCCGCATGCCGTCACCGCCTCCTCGATTCCGGCCCGGTCCTGGCACAGGTCAAGCTTGTTGACCACCACCACCGGTTCCGCGCCGCCCTCCCAGGCCAGGGCCAGGAAACGCTCCAGGCGGCGGAGGTTGAAGTCCAGGTTGGCCGAGGTCACCGCGAACAGGATGTCCACATTGGCGGCCAGAGCCTGGGCGTCGCCGCCCCCCGCCTCGCGCCGCACCAGCAGGGCATGCCGGGGCAGCACATGCTCGATGCGGGCCAGGGTGCTCCCATGGCCGGGGCGCACCGCCACCCAGTCGCCGACCACCGGGAGGGCGAGCGGTTCGCCCGCGTGGTGCCGGATCCTTCCGGCCAGCATGGCCTCGGTGTCCGGCGCCAGCGTCCAGCGCCCGCGCTCCTGACCCGTCACCCGCGCGGGAACCCACGCCGGCCGGTCCAGCGCGGCCAGGGCCCGGGCCAGGGCCTCGGTCCAGCCCCAGGGGGCCAGCGCATCCGTGTCAGGGCTCATATATGGAAAGGCTGCCCAGAACCGGGGGCGGGGCGTCAACCGGGAAAGATGGGAGGTTGGATGATTGGATGGGTGGATATATACGTGGCCGCGTCCGCCCGTAGCCGTGCCCGCCGAGGGCGTGGATGCGCGTGGGCCGATACCGCATCGCGCCCGGAGAAGGAGCTTCGCGCGGGTCGGGCTCGGGGGCGGCGTCGTCCTCGCGGTCGTCCACCGGCTGGCGCCGACGGCTACGTCGAATGTAGCCGCGCCCGCCGAGGGCGTGGATGCGCGTGGGCCGTGCTTGGGCCGGACCTGGCTAGGAGCTTCACACGGGTCGGGATCCATTCCGGGGGCGTTTCCGCGCACGGCCAAACGCCTGGCGCGTCCGGCTACGGTCCGCCCGCCCCGGCTTGCCCCAACCGTCGCGCCTCCCTACGCTGGCCCGACTTCACTGTCCGTTTCCCGGAGGAACCGCGCCATGTCCCGTTCGAGCCTGGAAGTTGACATCGACCGCCTGGCCGCAAGGCTGGAGGCTGGCGGTCTGCCGCCGCGATTCCCGCCCGCTGCGGATCGTGCGGCGTGGGGACAGGCCCTGTCCGGCCCGTGGGGAGAGGCCCGGCGGGCGGAGATCCGGGCCCGGGCCGAGGCGGCGGCGGCCGAGCCGTGGCCGGAACTTCCCGCCCGTCTCTACCGCCTCTACGCGGAGACCGGAGACCGGGAGCGGTTCGAGTCGGCCTGCTTCGCCCGCCGCAACCGGCTGGCCGCGTTCGTGCTGGCCGAATGCGCCGATGCCGACGGGGTCTACGTGGACGCCGCCGTGGATGCCCTGTGGTCCATCCTGGAGGAGGCGACCTGGGTGGTGCCCGCCCATGTCTTCCATGGCTCGGGATCTCCCACCCCCTTCGCCCTTCCGCCCTCCGAGGTGACGTTCGTGGACCTGTTCTCGGCCGAGACGGCGGTCACCGTGGCCATGGCGGTCCGGCTGCTCGAGGACCGGCTGCACGCGGTGTCGCCGGCCATCCTGCCCCGGGCCCGCCGCAAGGTGCTGCGCCGGGTGGTGGACCCCTGCCTGGAGAACGAGTCCTGGTGGTGGTGGGACGGCCGCAACAACTGGACCCCGTGGATCTGCGGCAACGCCCTGATCGCCGCCGCCGCCCTCGACCCCGACCCCCGCCGCGTGGCCCGCCTCGCCCGCAAGCTCGCCGCCGCCTGCGGACGCTTCGTGGACCGCTACGGCGAGGACGGCGGCTGCGACGAGGGGGTGATGTACTGGGGCGTGGCCGGGGGCGCCCACCTGGTGTTCCTCGAGGAGTTGGACCGCCTCACCGGCAGCACGCCCGACCTCTTCGGCGATCCCAAGCTGACCCGGATGCTCGAATTCCCGGCCCGGATCCACCTCGGGGGCGGGCGCTACCCGCTGTTCGCCGACGCCAAGCCGCACCGGCCACGCAGCCGGGCCAAGGTGCTCCGGGCGGGCCATCGGGTCGGCTCCGCCCGCCTGCTCGACCTGGGCTGGCTGGACGCGCGGGGCTACGATCCTGCGGCCGAGCCGGACCCCGAGCTGGGGAGCGGGTTCGTGGGCCGCGACCTGGACGAGGCGCTCATGACCCTGTTCTGGACCGATCCGGCCTGGATCCTGGGCGCCCGGCCGGACGCGGGCCGCGACGACGACGACTGGCTGGCCGACATCCAGTGGCTGGTCGCCCGCGGCCCTGGCCTCGGCCTGGCCGCCAAGGGCGGGCACAACGACGAGAGCCACAACCACAACGACGTGGGGAACTTCGTCATCTCCTGCCGCCACCAGTGGGCGGTGGTCGACGCGGGCATCGGCGCGTACACGGCGGCCACCTTCGGCGACCGGCGGTACGAGCAGCCGCTGATCCGCTCCGGCGGCCACAACGTGCCGCTGGTGAATGGGTGCGAGCAGGCGCCCGGCCGCGAGCACGCGGCCCGGGACGTCCGTTACGAGAGGGCAGGGGAGGTCAGCCGGCTGACCCTGGACCTGGCCCCGGCCTACCCGGAGGCGGCCGGGCTGGAACGGCTGGAGCGGGTGATCGAACTCGACCGGGCGGTCGGCGCGGTCACCGTCCGCGACCGGGTGCGGACCCGGGCGGCCGGCATCGTCTGCGAGCTTCCGCTCCTGTGCGCGGTGCCTCCGGCGTCGGTGCCCGGCGGGTTCCGGCTGGATGTCGGCGAAGGCGGGGTCGAGGTGCGCACGGAACTGGAGGGCACCCTGGAGACCGTGCCGCTTGATGATGCCATTCTCACCTCCGTCTGGGGCGACCGCCTCCACCGCATCCGCCTCCGCGCCTCCGCCCCCAGCCGCGAGCTGGCGTATACGGTGCGGTTTGAGGCGGGGTGAGGGGGGGATGGTTGGGTGGATGAATGGATGGGTGGATGGGTGGATGGATGGGGGGCGGCTTTGCCGCCGATGTGGGGTCTGGGATGTGGGATGTGAGATGGGGGGAGCCCCTTCAGGGCGAGGATCGGGGGAAACCGAAGATTGACCCGGCTTCGCGAAGACGCTTCGTCGGGCAAACTGACGACGAGAGATCGACGAAGTGAAGCCGCCGCCAGGCGGCGCCCCGTGGCCCCGGCTTCTAGCCCGGAGCCGAGCGAGGTGTGGTCCCTAACGGACCATGAACAGAGCTTCCGCCGGCCATGGTCGGTTCGGGATCCGGCCTCGCTCAGGCACGGGCTGGAAGCGCCGTGCCACGTCGGGGCCATCCTGTTGGAGGGCAGTGGGTTGTGGTGGACGGCACGCATGGCGTCTCTGGCCGGGTCTGCACGCAGTCGTCCAAGGCCTGGACGGAGTCGTCCAAGGCTTGGACGGCGGTGGGGGGGAGACGTTCTCAAGGTCGGCTAAACACTTGGCGCGTTCGGCTACGGGACTGTAGCCGCGCCCGGTCCAAGCCCGCGTCGGGCCATCGGCCCGCACGCGGCCGAGGGCGTGGACGCGCGTGGGCCGTGGGTGAGCCGTGCTTGGAGAGGAGCTTCGCGCGGATCGGGCTCGGGGTCGGCGTCGTCCGCGCGGTCGTCCACCGGCTGGCGCCGGCGGCTACGTGCGGCGCGCCTTCCCGTAGCCGCGTCCGCCGAGGGCGTGGACGCGCATGAACCGTGTCTGCCCCGCGCCTGGTGAGGAGCTTCGCCCCCTCACGCAGGCAGCCGTGGGCGCCGCCTTGCTTCTCGCCTGGCAGGTCTTCAGCGTCCTTCGCGAAGTGTCGGATCCATCGGACCCATCGGACGCGTCGGCCCGCCTCCGAAACGTGGGTTCGTTCGAGTGATCGCCTTCCTTCGACATCCGGAGTTCGATATTCTGCGGTTCCTCGCGTCGACCATCCGAGCCGCGAGAATCGATAGCGATGGCGATAGGGAAAGACCAGCCATCACCCAATGAAACCAATCCCCAATCCCCATGACACTGCCAAGCCAAGGCGTGGTTCGTCTCACCCCGTATCCGGCTGAACCCCGCCTCGCCGCAGCGGGATTCAGCGGCCCTCACTGCTCTGAGACACACTCACCCGATTTCGCGGATAAGCCGTTGGTCCGCACAAGCATATGATCGAACGGGCGAGGCCCCGGTAGTCCGCTGTTCCCGCCCTGCGGGACGGACCGCGCGTGGAACGAGCCTGCCTGGGCGGAAGAAAAGCCATGGTCGGACCTTCCTCTTGCCAGGCGCGGC
>PXDE01000335.1 GCA_003566475.1 PVC group bacterium
ACCCCTCCAACCACCCCTATTTCACCAACCCCGGGTGGTTCGACGACAACCGCCAGCTTCTGATCGCCAGCGACCGCACTGGACGCACCGACCTGGCGGCCCTGGATCTGGCCAACGGCGACCTCCGTACAATCACCGCCTGCACGCCCGGCGAGGAACACGCCCCCTACCACATCACCGCGGATGCCGCCCGCAACCTAGCCTACATCTGGGTCTCTGGCCGCATGGAACGGGTGGATCTGATGTCCGGTGAGCGCACCGTCCTCTACGTCAGCCCCCACGGATGGAAGGGCGGGATGCTGAACGTAACCTGCGACGGATCCCGGGGGGCGTTCGGGCTCGTGGAGACCCACGACGGGGTGACCCTGGAGGAACGGTTCGCGGCCCGGCCAACCAGCCGGGTGATGCTCCTCGACCTGGCCACCGGCGAGGTGGAAGTCGTGCACGAGCGCGACTGTCTGCTCGGCCATGTCAACACCTCCCCGGCCGACCCGCATGTGATCAGCTTCTGCCACGAAGGACCGTGGACCCGGGTCGAGCACCGGATCTGGGCGCTCGACCTGCGCGACGGGAAGGCCTGGAAGGTGGGCCCGGATCTCCACGCCCCCGCCTGCGTGGGCCATGAATACTGGCTGGCGGACGGGCACCGCATCGCCTACCACGGTTTCGATGAGGTGCCCCGGCCGGTGCTGGGCATCGTGGACGTACATACCGGCGAGCGAAGCGAGGCGCACCAGCCGGTGAAGACCAAACACAGCCATAGCCTCGATGGCGAGCTGATCGTGGGCGACGGGAGCGAGACCCGGCCCTATATTCTGGCCTGGCGGTTCCGGGACGGTGACCTCGAGGGCCCATGGCCGCTGTGCCGCCATGGCGGCGGCTGGTCCGAGCAGCGCCGCCACGTGCATCCCCGCATCTCGCCCGACGGGCGGTCGGTGGTGTTCACGTCCGACGCGGCAGGGCATCCGGAGGTGTATTCGGTGGAGATGACGGAGTGGGTGCGGGGAGATGAGTAAACCACGAACTGCCCAGCGCGGCCACGGGCCGCAACCAAACGAACCACAGAGGTCGCAGAGGTTACGGAGGTTCGCAGAGGGGGGAGTTGGGATGGTGAAAGAATTTGCGCGGGCGGGCAAAGTTCTGGGGGATAGTAGTACGAAAGGGCACGAACCCAGAGACCCGTGATCGGCGCTTCCTGAAGTTGACGGCCGCGAGTTCCCGAGCGAATCTTGGCAAGGAATGAGCACGGGAGCGACATCGCCATGACTGGATCATTCACTGCGATCATCGAAGCGGCCCCAGAAGGAGGCTTTTGGGCCATTTGTCCCGAAGTGCCTGGCGCCAACGGACAGGGGTCGACCATGGAGGAGACCCGGCAGAGTCTACGCCAGGCCATCGAGCTCATTATGGAGGATCGTCTGGAGGATGCTCGGCGAGGGCTTCCGGAGGATGCGGTCCTGGAACCGATCCAGGTCGGATGACTCTTGCGGCAAGCTGGAACCACCGAAGGTCGGCAAGCGCACAAGCGTGGGCATCGTTTCCATGTTCGTCGGGCATGGCCCTCGTCTTCTGTGGCGGCCGTTCGACCGAGTCCGCGAGGGAGAACGGCTCCGCGGTCGGAACGAGGGTGGAAACGCGAATGCTGTCGTCCCCGTTGGCATTCCATGCGCTAGCCGCTGGTCCTTAAGAGCATGCGGCCGAATCGGCACGGGTTCAGTAGTCCGCTGTCTGTGACAGCGGACCGAGCGTGGAACGGGCCTGCTTGGGTGGAAGAGGAGCCGTCGTCCTGGCCTTCCTCCAGCCAGGCTCCGTACACGCGCCCTCGCTGTCACAGACAGCGAGGTACTGGCATGCATCCCGCAACTTGTCCGACGAAGCTTCTGAGCGAAGTCGGATCCCGTATCACGTATCCCGCATTACCCCGTGTCTCCCCCTTTGTTCCGGCTGGACCGCTGCGGTTCAGCGGTGGACACTGACCCGTGACCTCTGCCCCCTGACCACTCCCTGAACCCCGAGCCCTGAACACCATGCCATCCTCCCCCCCTCCTGCCCCCCGCCACATCGGCGTGATCGGCCTCGGCACCATGGGCGGTGGTATCGCCGCCAACCTGCTCCGGGCCGGATTCAACGTAACTGGCTTCGACCTTCGTCCCGAGACGCTGAATGCCCTGGAGGGGGCGGGCGGGCGGCGCGGGGCCGGTATTCCCGATCTGATGGCCGCCTGCGACACCATCCTCCCCTGCCTGGAGGGAAAGGTGCTGCTGAAGGTAATGGACACGGAAATCATCCCCCAGGTCCGTCCAGGTCAGATGGTGGTGGACTGCAGCACCCACACCGTGCCCGACGCCCGCCGGATCGGCGCCGCTCTGGCGGAGCGGGGCGCCCACTACCTCGACGCCCCCATCAGCGGCGGCGAGTCGGCGGCCCGCAAGGGGACGCTGCGCATCTTCGTGGGCGGGGACCGGGAGGTCTTCGAGGCCATGGCGCCCCTGTTCCAGGCCATCGGGGATCCCGACCTCCTGATCTATGGCGGCCCGCAGGGAGCGGGGCAGGCGGTGAAGATCGTGCAGCAGCTCACCAACCGCTTCCCGGATGTGGCCCGGATGGAGGTGATGGCCTGCGGGATCCGGTCCGGGCTCGATCTGGACACGGTGATGCGGGCGCTGAATGTCGATATCGAATCCGACGACCCTTACGCGGCGCTGGGCCGGGCCATCCGTGACGGCAGGACCGACGACCTGAGTGGCCTGTATTCCGAATGGCCCTACTACATGGCCCAGCTCCGTGACGCCGGGTTCCGCCTCCCCATGTTCGAGGCCATGTTCGCGTTTCTCGAGCACGTGCCCAAGGTCGGTCAGGACAACCTAGGCCGCCCTACCCCTTCGATCTGGAAGGAGCTGATGGAGGCGGGGCGGGAAGACAGGGGAACCACCCGCCGTCGCGCTTCGCGCTATGGCGGGCAGGCGAAAGGCACGAACGGGCACGAAACGGGGGAAGGCGCGACGTAGCCGAACGCGCCGAGCGTTTGGATGTTCGCGGGGACGACGCGAGGACGAGCCTGAGCAGCGCGAAGCTCCTGTAGTCCCGCAGGGCGCATTCGCGTCAACCTAAGGCGGAACCGATTCAAGTACAGAATGTTATGATCCGGATTCCTCGGTCCGGCGTCAGGCTCCCAAAGCGGATTCCAGAGCCTCTGCCGAACCCCAACGG
>PXDE01000548.1 GCA_003566475.1 PVC group bacterium
AAGCCCGAGGACACGGCGACGACGCCCAGTGTCAATATCATGCGCACGCTTGTGGCGAGCGTGGGGCGGCCGGAGAGATCTGGCTGGTTGTCCGTACTCATACTGCCTTTTTCTCCGCTGTCTTGACGGCGCCGTAGATGCGCGGCTGTGTGAGATTGTCGATTATCGGCGAGGCCGCGTTGGCCAGCAGGATGGCGTACATCACCCCTTCGTTGAGCGCCCCGAACAGGCGGATGATCACGGTGAGCACCCCGATGAGCCCGCCGTAGATCCACACACCCCAACGGGTCTCCGGCGAGGCCACCATGTCGGTGGCCATGAACACCGCGCCCAGCATCATGCCGCCGGTGAACAAGGTGAACACGGGGTCGGGATACACGTCGGGGTTCCAGAGGAAGAATGCGCCCGAGAGGAGGAAGGCCGATCCCAGCACGGCCAGGACCACCCGGCCGTCCATCATCTTGCGCAGCACCAGGTAGAGCCCGCACAGCAGGATGAGGAGGGCCGAGGTCTCGCCCGCCGAACCGGTGATGGTGCCCAGGAGCATAGGCAGGGCGTCGGTGGGGATATGGTCGAACTTCATGAGGGCAAGCGGGGTGGCCCCGGTGAAGCCGTCCGGGGCGACACGATCCATCCAGGCTTCGATGGACCGCGGCTGGAGGAACGGGAGGGTAAGGGAGGAGGGGATGAACTCGGTGAACCGCCCCGCGGCCTGGGACGGGGTCCAGGTGGTCATGGGCACGGTGAACGCGGCCTGGGCGAAGGCCCGGCCGACCAGGGCGGGGTTCATGACGTTGAACCCCAGCCCCCCGAAGAAGGACTTGCCGATGGCCACCGCGACCACCGAGGCCACGGCCGCCATCCATAGCGGAAGGCCGGGGGGCAGGGAAAGGGCGAGGAGAAGGCCGGTGATGGCCACGCTCCAGTCGCCGAGGGTGCTGGCCCGTCCGGACAGGCGGCAGACGACCTGCTCGGTGCCCAGGCACACCGCCGTGCAGACCACGAGCAGAGCCAGCGAGCTGAGCCCGAACTGCCAGACCGCCCACGCGCACACCGGCAGCAGGGCATAGACCACATGCCGCATGATCTTGTCCACGGTGAGGTCGCCCCGGACATGGGGGGAGGTCCTCAGCTCGGCCTGGAGCAAAGCGTCGCTCACGCCGGCACCGCCTTGGCCTTGGCTTTGGCCTCGCGGTTCTGGGACTTGGCGATGCGGAAGTACTGGACCAGCGGGATCCCGGCCGGGCAGACGAAACTGCACGACCCGCACTCGAAGCAGTCGAGCAGGTGGTGCTTCTCCTCCATCTCCTCGTATCGACCCTTGTAGGCGAGCTTGCCGAGCAGGCAGGGATTCAGATGCAGGGGACAAGCCTCGACGCACTTCCCGCAGCGGATGCAGGGATAGGTCCGGGCCACCCGGTATCGCTCCAGATCCTCGGGGCGCAGCACCAGGAACCCGCCGCAGCCCTTGGTGATGGGCACGTCCAGCGAGGACACGGTGTCGCCCATCATGGGACCGCCGGTGATGAGGTAGCGGGCCGAGCCCGTGTACCCCAGGCGCTCCAGAATGAACCGCAGCGGCGTGCCCAGGGCGACCAGGTAGTTGCCGGGCTTGGCGATGCCGGGCCCGGTCACCGTCACCACCCGCTCGATGACCCCGCGCCGCCAGGGGAGCAAGGCGCCCATCTGCTCGACGGTGGCCACGTTGAACACCCCGAGCCCGACCGAGGACGGGTACTTGCCCGAGGGGATCTCCCGTCCCACCAGCGCGGTGGCCAGCATCTTCTCCGCACCCTGAGGGTACTTGGTCTGGACCATCTTCACCGAGATCGACCCGTCGGCGGGCAGGGCCTTCTCGAGGGCGGCTGCCGCGTCCGGCTTGTTGTCCTCGGTGCCGATGATGGCGCGGGGCGCGCCCATGGCCTTCATGAGGATCCGCGTTCCGCGGATGAGGTCATCCGCCTGCTCGACCATCAGCCGGTGATCGGTGGTGAGGAAGGGCTCGCACTCGCAGCCGTTGATGAGGATGGTGTCCACGGTGTCGCCGGGCGGAGGCGACAGCTTGACATGGGTGGGAAAGGCGGCCCCTCCCAGCCCGACCAGCCCCGCGTCCTGCACGGCCTGGACGATCTCCTTGGGGGTCATGGCCTCCACATCGCGCGGGGCCCCATAGAGGATCTCCTGGGACTCGCCGGGATGGACCTGGAGGATGAGCGCGGGCTTGCGCGGACCCTTGGCGGTGGGGACGAGGTCGATCCGTTTGACCACCCCGGTGGCCGGGGCGTGGAGGGGCACCGACATGAACCCGTCGGCCCGGGCGATGGGCTCGCCCCGCACCACCTCCTGACCCGGCTTCACCAGCGGCACCGACGGCTTGCCCGCGTGCTGCGACAGCAGCAGGACCAGCTCCGGCGGGAACGGGAACCGGGTGATGGGCTTGTCCGCCGTGTAGTGCTTGTTCTCCTCGGGATGGACCCCGTGGGAGAACGTCGGCCGGAGGCGGTGGGCCAGGTTGGGAAGGAGGGGGGTCAAGGGATTGGGGGTTGGGGATTGGGGATTGGGGAGGGGTCAGAAGTCAGTGATCGGTGATCCGTGATCGGTGGTCGGAAAATGGCAGAGGGGTAGGCGGATGCGGGTGAGGGAGGCGGGATGTGAGTTCGGGAAACCGAAAATTGACGATTGACGATGTGCCATTGACGAAGTGGGGCCGCCGCGAGGCGGCACCCCGTGGCCCGGGCTTCTAGCCCGGAGCCGAGCGAGGTGGGGTCCCTAACGGTCCATGAACAGTGTTTCCACCGACCATGGTCGTTCCGGGATCCGGCCTCGCTCGGGCACGGGCTGGAAGCGCCGTGCCACGTCGGAATCCCAATCCCCAATCCCCAATCCCCAATCCCGCGCCCGAAGGGCGCCTCCCCCCTCCCCCCCGCCGAAGGCGGGTTTGGGAAAACGGCGGAATCCCTCATGCGTGTCCGCCTGCTCATCATCGCCTTTCCCTTCACCGTCATTGCCACTCCCATCCGGCCGCCGTTTTCCCTAGGTCAACCCTTCGCTCCTGCGCCTTCACCGCCCCTCACTGGAACTTGGCCGCACGCTTGATCAGCTTGTCGACGCCCTTCTCGTCGGGATCGGCGGGGGTTCCGGGATGGATGCACTGGCCGGTGCACTTCTCGGCCGCGCGGACGATGTCCTTGAACGGCCCGCCCCGGGGATCCTTCACATACGCCTTCTTGTTCTCGTCGTAGGCGAAGATCCTGGGGTTGAGGTTCACGCACTCGTCGCACGAGGTGCACTCGCCCTGGTCGATCCAGGCCGGCTCGAAGCCGGCGGCCGCCCCGGCGGCGGGCGCCTCCCCGGCCGCGCCCCCGCCCGAGGGCAGGAGCGCCGCGGAGATCTGGGAGGCATCGCCGGAGAGCATGGCCATGAGGCCGGAGGCCAGCTTCTGGGCGGTCTCGGCCCGGACCTGAGTGGCGATCTTCTCCGGATCCACCTTCTTCAGCAGCCCGGCGATGGACTTGAGGGTGCGCCAGAAGTCGCGCCGCTCCTGGGTCGAGGCCACCAGCTCGGCGGCCACCAGCACCCGGATGAGCCGGTTCTTCTTGTTGACCGCCCACACGTACGGGTACTTGCCCTCGCGCTCCTCCTCGTCGAGGTCGATGAAGTCCGCCACCGGGACCATGTCGTCGTTCCAGGTGTCGGGCGGGGCGACCCGGAAGTGCTTGCGGAACCGGCCCTCGCCGATGGCGAAGTCGGCGAAGGTGAAGGGCAGCTCCAGCTTCTGCGGCTCCCCGTCCTCGTCGCGATAGTCCAGGGCGTAGGTCGGCCAGTCGTCGTCCAGGGCCGGGTTGCCGTCGAGGCTGATACAGTCCTCCCAGGCCGTGCCCTCGGTGGGGTCGAACCGGAACACCGGATAGGCCCGCGACTCCAGGGCCATCTTGCTGCGGGCGAAGGAGCCGTCGTCGGCCACCCCATGCTCGGGCTGGCACACCGCGTACACGTTGAACAGGGCGGGCCGGCGGGCGTTGATCCCGTCGATGAACCCCTCGATCATGTGGGTGTAGTTGGCCAGATTGGACTGGAGGATGAAGGCCGTCCGGTGGGCGGCCCCGATCAGGCTGATCTCCTTGCGCTTCTCGGTCTTGCCCTTCCAGGCCTTGCCGTAGGGGGCCATGTCCGAGACCTGGCCGATGAACCCGGAGGTGCAGGCCTGGCCGCCGGTGTTGGAATAGACCTGGGTGTCGAGCACCATGATCTTGACCGGGCGCCCGGCCATGAGAGCCCGGGACAGGTTCTGGAAGCCGATGTCGAACATGGCCCCGTCGCCGCCCACCGCCACCACGGGCGGACAGAGCAGGAACTCCTCGTCGGTGAACTGGTTCCAGTTGAAGTAGGTGAGATCCTTCCGGGCCTGCTCGAGCGGCGTCTCGCCCGCCAGCTCGGCCTCGGCCAGCCGGATGGCCTTGAACCCATCGGCCATCTTCACCATGTGCCCCTCGAACACCCCCAGAGCCACCGAGGGCGAGTCCTGGAACAGGTGGTTGGTCCAGGGGAACGGATAGGGATTGTAGGGGAACGACGACCCGTACACCGAGGAGCACCCGGTGGAGTTGGTGAACCCCAGGTTGGCCCGGCCGTTGTTGGTGGGCCCGGACTCGTAGTTCCACTTTAGGTCGCGCAGCTTCTTGAGCAGCCTGGTGACCTCGGCCAGCCAGTCCTGGTCGAGCGGTGCGCCGGCCTGGTCCCGGTCGAGGGCCCCGGCCAGCTCGGAGAGCTTGAGGTCGCCGGTGCGGGTCCGCGAGAGGATCTGCTGGATCCGGTTGGCGTCGCTCACGTCCAGGGTGTCGGCCAGCTTGATCCGGATGTGCTTCTCCAGGCGCTGGATGAGTTCGTCCAGGTACTGGACGTGCTTGCGCACCCGCCGCTGCATGAGGGTGGTGATGGTGGCGGTGAAGATATGGAGGATGGGCTTCTCGCCGCAGCCGGTGCAGGCCCCATCGCCGCAGACCATGGCGTGGTAGGCGGTCTTGTCCATGAGCAGGGTCTCGAGCGCCCCGATCTTCTCGTCGATGTCCTCGACCCGGGTCAGCTCGGGCGGGGTGGTGGGGAGGTCCAGCCAGAAGTCCCAGTTGCGGCGGAGCTCCTTCACCGTGTCCTCGGTCTGGTCCACCGGGCGCAGGGCGTCGTCGTTGCAGACGTCCACGCAGAGCATGCAGCCCTTGCAGGTGTAGGGGTTGACGGTGATCGCATAGAGCCCGCCCGACCCCTTCTGCGCCTTCTCGCGCTGGTTGAAGTAGGGCTTGGTCAGCGAGAACTGGAAGCCGCCGATGGCCTCCTGGAACCACCTGAGCTCGGTCTTGAGGGTCGCCTTGTCGTCGGCCGGGGCGTCCTGGAGGGTGTCCGCGATGGCCTGCCCGAGCAGAGGCCCCACATCCACCGCCTTGCCGTTGGCCCCATTCGTGGAGGCGCGGACCTTCTTCTCCACCGTCCGGGCCGCCTTGCGGAGGTGCTTCACCTCGTGGCCCGCCTTCTCCACCCGCTTGATCGCCGTGGTGAAGGCCTCGGTCATGGTGCAGGCCAGCCCCGGGATGGCGCTGTCCGGGCACACCGTGAAGCAGTTGCTGCACGCGGTGCAGTTCTCGGGCACCCACACCGGATGCCGGAACCGGATCTGGGTCATGTCCCGGAACACTCCGGTCGAGGCCGGGATCAGGCTCATGGCGTTGAAGGGGTCGGCCAGGTTGTCGTTGGGCTTCCCGCCCAGATAGAACGACCCGGTCTGCTCCCAGAACCGGTGGATGTCGGTCTTGCGGTCGGTGCTCGCGGGCAGCCGCTTGAGCATGATGGGCAGGGCCGACTCCTTCTTCAGCGCCGGCTCGCGGTCGCGGGTGATCTCCTTATCCGCAATCTCGGCGATCTGGTCGTAGCCGCGGCGGACCACCCGGACATTATCCTCGACCACCCGGGCGCCCTTGCTCCCGAACTTGTGCTCGATCTGGTCCCGGATGGCCTTGAACAGAGTCTCCTCGGTGAGGTTGGCCTGGGCCATCACCGGCGAGGCGGCGAAAAACGCCCCCTGGAAGGCGATCCCCTGCATGCGGAACTGCAGCTCGGGATCGGTGGCCTCCTCGCGGGCGATCCTGAACGCGTCGAGGTAGAACACCCGGATCCCCTTCTCGATGATGTACTTCTGGCCGGTGGGCGGGATCGAGCGCCACACCGCCTCCGGCGTATCGAGGTCGCTCTGGATGATGAACACCCCGCCTTCCTTCAGCCCGAACAGCGGGTTCGAGTGGCTGAACACGTTGGGGTCGGGCGAGAGCACCACGTCCACGAAGTTGTACTCGCAATTGATCCGGATGGGCTCCGGGGCCGCCGACAGGTAGTAGGTGGTGGGCTGGCCCTTCTTCTCCGAGCCGTACTTGGGGTTGGCCTTGATGTCGTACCCCAGCAGCTCGTAGAGGGTGATGGCCAGGTTCTTGCCGGTGGTGATGGCCCCCCAGCCGCCCACCGAATGCATGCGCACGGTGATCGAGCCCTGGGGCAGCAGGTTCGGATTCTCGCTGCCCTTGATGGCCAGCGCCTTGACCTCCGGATAGCCCTCCTGGAGCTCCTGCTGGAAGATCTCCTGCTTGGGGGTGTGGGCCTGGTCGCGGATGAAGTCCACCGACAGGTAGAAGAACTTCCGCCGGGCCCCGTCGGGCAGCATGTTCTCGACCGCGCCCACGATGCCCTCGGGCTGGAGGTCGCGGCTGCCCAGACCGAAGGATCCGGAGTACAGCGGCGGCGCGTCCTGGAGCTTGCCGTAGGTGGCGTAGCCCGGATAGGGCAGCCCCTGCTTGCCGCCGGCCATCCCGTTCTCCATGCACTTGCCGATCACGGACCGGATCTCGCGTACCAGGGGCAGATCCTCGGACAGGGGCTGGTCGGTGCGTTCCAGCACCACCACCCCCTTGCGGCCGCGCAGCAGCCCGCCCACCAGATCGCCCGGGAACGGACGGTACATGGTGATGTTGACCACCCCCACCTTGATCCCCCGCGTCTCGCGCAGGTAGTCGGCCACCGCCTCGGCGGTGCCGATGACGCTGCCCATGCCCACCACCAGGTACTCCGCGTCCTCGCAGCGGTAGGTCATCACCCGCTCGTACGTGCGCCCGGTGAGGGCGGCGTACTCGGCCATGCAGCGCTCGGCGATGTCGCGGATGTGGGCGAAGAAGTAGGGCCGCTGGGCGGCTACCGACTGCATGTAGGCGTCCTGGTTCTGCACGCAGCCCGCCAGCACCGGGTTGTCCACGTCCCACAGGATGGGCACCCGCCGCCGCGTCGGGCCGTAGAGGATGCGCTGGGCCGGGGTCGGGGTGTCGATGATGTCCTCGGGATGCCCCAGAAACTCCTGGATGAGCGCCCGCTCGGGCACCTTCATGGTCTCGATGAGGTGGGTGGTCAGGAATCCGTCCTGCCCCACCGCGCCGGGGGTCAGCGACAGCTCCGCGATCTTGCGGGCGATCAGGTTGAGGTCGGCCGCGCCCTGGGCGTTGCGGGCCATGACCTGGAAGAACCCGGTGTCGTCGATCAGGTGGTAGTCGTCGTGCCCGGCGTGCACGTTGAGGGTGGACTTGGTGATGGCCCGGCAGCCGATGTTGAGAATGTAGGGAAGCCGCTTGCCCACCGCCGGATACAGCGATTCGTGCATGTAGGCGATGCCCTGGCCGGATGAGAAGTTCGAGGCCCGGAGGCCGCTCATGGACATGCCCGCCGTCACCGCCGCCGCCGCGTGCTCGCCCTCGGGCTCGAGGAAGATCAGGGGCCGGCCGGAGATGTTGATATGGCCGGCCGCCGTGGCCTCGGCCCAGTACTCGCCCATCTGGGTCGAGGGGGTGATGGGATAGGCCCCCGCCGCGTCGCTCGACTCCCGCTCGCACAGGATCACCGCCGTATTGCCGTCCACGGCGTCGAGGATTCCCGGATATTTGATGCTGGATTCGCTGGCTTTGCTCATGAATGTACTCTCGGGTTGGGCGGGATGGTTAGGTGGGAGTGATGGGAAGCGGGGATTTGCGGACGATCTTCTTGGCCGCCGCCCCCTTGCGGACCTGCTGGTCCTCGATCCAGACGATGGCCCCGGTGGGGCAGCGCTCGATCGCGATGGGGGTGGCCAGATGGTTCTTGGAGTAGTCGATGACGGCGAGATTGTCGATGATCTGGATCAGGCCCTCGGGGGCGTCGGCGGCGCAGCGGGCGCAGCCGGTGCAGGCGACCTCGCACTCGGCCAGGGCCTGGTCGCCCTCGGCCAGACTCTTGCAGGCCACCCAGAGCTTGTGGCTGACCGGCTGAAGGCTGAACAGGTCCAGCGGGCAGGCCACCACGCAGTCGTTGCAGGCCACGCACTTGTCCTCGTCCACCACGGGCAGGCCGAATTCGTTCATGTGGATGGCGTCGAAATCGCAGGCCCGGTCGCAGTCGCCCAGGCCCAGGCAGCCCCAGGCGCAGGCCTTGCCGCCCCCGCCCGCCATCACCGCCGCCCGGCAGGTCGGCACCCCCTCGTAGCGGGCCCGCATCCGGGCCACATGCTTGCCGCCCTGGCAGGCCAGCCGGGCCACGATCTTCTCCTGCTGGCCCATCGAGACCCCCAGGAAATCCGCGATATCCTGATTGGCTTCGGCGGTATTCACCGTGCAGCGCGACGGGAGGGCCTCGCCTTTGACCGTGGCCTCGGCAAAGGCCCGGCAGCCCGGATACCCGCAGGCCCCGCAGTTGGCGTGGGGCAGCATCTCCTCGACCTGCTCGATCCGGGGATCCTCGTGGACATGGAGTTTGCGCAACGCCAGCGCGATCAGCGCGGCCAGCGCCCCCCCCAGCACGACCATGAAGATCACCGCCGGCCCAAAATTAGAAAACACGTCCATTGAATGCTCACCATCCCGGGATGTCCGACGAAAGTCAAGGACACAAAATGTCGGAAATTCGGTCGGTGGACGCGGACACCTCCTTGTCGCCTAGCCCGCATGTCTCGCCACAGGGGCTGAAACGGGCGGCCTTTAGGCGTGTAAATCGCTTTCTAGCAACATCTTGAACGAAAACAGGAGGCCGCCCGTGCCATGACAGACCGGTTCCAGTCCGAGTTCAGTTCTCACGGTCTGGGGCGCCGGGTGGTCCGGGCGGACTTCGATAGCGGCCTGGTGACCAGCGCCGGGGGCGGCCTTCTGCTCCGGGAGGTGGAGCGCGGGCGGGGGTATATCCGGAGGGTCTGCCGAAGACGTTCCGCACCGACCACTGGCGCTGCCGCTTCCTCCCCGCGCCCCCCGCAGGCGCCCTTCGGCCATGGCACGGTGGTGGTTGACCTCCTCGGCCGGCTCGCCGCCGCCGGGGCTCGACTTCATCAAGGCCGGGCACCTCTGCACCTTCGACGGCCAGCGGGGGTACTCGCCCGGCCAGGGGAAGTCGTGGCCGCCGCATCCCGGGGGGACGGCCCGTCCCCGGGTCTCAGCGGCTCAGGGGATTCGAGGCGGAAGGTCAGGGCGATCCCGATTGGGTCCGCCGACCTCCTGGCGTAGCGTGAGCAGAACTGGAGGCGACGATGAAGCGACCCGAACAGCCCGAACCGGAACCACAGGCCCGTGTCGAAGTGCGTGGCCACGGGGTCGCCGGGGTGACCCCGGAGATGATCGACCAGCGGGCCCGGGAGATCGCCCGCATCCGCGGCGCGGCTCCGGAGCAGGTGACCGAGGACGACCGCCGCCGGGCCGAGCACGAACTGCGCGACGACCCCCTCCGTCTGTCCACCGACGACACCCGGGCGGACCAGGTCACCTCCCTCGACCCGGCCGAAGTCGGGAGCGGAACCGGACGACGCACGGCGCCGGTAGAGGCCCATGACGAGCAGGAATCCGCCGAGAGGGCGATCAAGGAAGGCGTCCGCGAAGCCGAGCACGACCGGATGGTCGAGGCCCGCCGCCGGGAGAGCTAGCCTCCGGCCTGGCCATCGTTGTCGGGCGGAGTCTCCCGGAATTCCGCCTCGGCTTCCTCCAGCGCCTCCTCGATCTCCTGGCGGGCCCGACGCAGACCTTCCACAGCCACCTCCCGCGCGTCCCGGCTGGTCTCCGCGGCCCGGGCGATCCGAGCCTCGATCTGGTCTCGCTGCGTCCGCATCTGTTCGACCTGTTGCAGGACGCGCTCACGGGCCTCCAGCGCAAGCTCCTCGGACCGGGCCTGGAGCGTGTCCAGGCGGTCGGTTGCCACCTCGGCCCACGCGCGGGCATCCTCGAGGAAAGCCTCCCACTGCTGGTCCGTGTAGGCGACGGCCGTGTCCGCGGCCTCCCCCGTTTCGCGCCGCACATCGTCGTACGTCACCGGGCGGGGGATATGCGGAGGCTCATCGTCGGCAGGCGGGGGTTCGCGGTCGTACGGGCCGCATCCGGCGACCACCAGGGCCAGAGCCGACATCAGGGCGGTCAGGGCACGCATGGGCTTCTCCTGGGTTGTGGATTTCCATTCGCTGCCCGCACGATAGGGCCGACGGGCGGCTCCGTCCATCGGGCCCGCCCCGAAAGATCCCGACGACAATCCTTACCGGACCGGCCGGGGGGCCATCCGGGACGGCATCCAGGCGGTGCCACCAGCGCCCGGAGGTGGCGTGGCGGACCGCCGGTCCCTTGCTTCTGCCCCCGCCCCATTGAGGTCGGGGGACGCCCGGTGTAAGTTGAGACAACCCAAACGCGAAAGGAGACTGCCCATGTCCGCCACCTGGATCGTCATCGCCGACAGCGCCTCCGCCCGCATCTTCCGTCCGGCCCGGGCCGGACGGGAGCTGAACCTGCTGAAGGAAATGGAGCACCCCGATTCCCGCATGCCCGGCCGCGGGCTGACCACCGACCGGCCGGGCCGGGCGTTCGACAGCGCGGGCCCCGGCCGCCACGCCATGGCCCAGCAGACCGGCCCCCGCGAGCACGAGGCGTGGACGTTCTGCCGGCGCCTGGCCGACGAGATCGAGGCCGCCCGCGGGCGGAACCAGTTCGACCGGCTGGTGCTGGTCGCCGCTCCGGCGTTCCTCGGCCGGCTCCGTCAGACCCTCGGCGATCCGGCCCTGAAGACGCTGAAGGCGTCCGTCGACAAGGATCTGACCGGCCTGAGGACGGACCAGCTCCTGAAGCAGCTCCCCGAGGAGGTTCTGCGCTGATGCCAGCGTCGACCCGGGTCGCGACCGGCCGCGACCCCGGAGGACGACCATGAATGTGCGGGTGATTCTGGCGGACGACCATGCGTTGATGCGCGAAGGGCTCAGGGCCCTCATCGAACGGGAGCCGGGGATCACGGTCGTCGGGGAGGCCACGAACGGGGCGGAGGCGGTGGCGCTGGTCTCCAGACTTGGGCCCCACCTGGTGATCATGGATGTGGCCATGCCCTGCCTCAACGGCATCGAGGCCACGCGGAAGATCCTCCATGACCATCCCCATACCCGCGTGGTGGCCCTGTCGGGTCACGACAACAAGGAGTTCGTGCGGGAGATGCTGGCCGCCGGCGCCTCGGCCTATGTGCTCAAGGAGCGGGCCTTCGAGGAGCTGTCCCGCGCGGTGAGGGAGGCCATGAGGGGCAGGAAGTATCTCAGTCCCGAGATCGCCCGCGGAGTGGTCGACGACTATGTGGAGCTCTCCGGATCGTTCGGCGAGAACCCGGCCTTCATCGTTCTCACCGCGCGCGAGCGCGAAGTGCTCCAGCAGTTGGCCGAGGGCAGGTCGACGAAGGAGATGGCCGCCGCGCTGGGGGTGAGCGTGAAGACCATCGAGACCCACCGGCGCAACATCATGCAGAAGCTCGATCTGCACAGCGTGGCCGAACTCACCAAGTACGCGATCCGCGAAGGGGTGGCCTCGCTTGACACGTAGGCGCCGCCAGGAGGACCCTTGCGGGAATTGAGCCTGATCCTCCCGGCCTCCGCACGGGCGCCCAGCGCAGAGGCGGGCCGGGGGTCTCGCCGGGCATGGGGTCGGCGACGACCGCCCAGCCGTCCTCCCCTTCCCTCTCCAGCCGGAACCCGAACTCGGCCAGGCGCTCGGGCCAGGTCTCGGGCAGGGTGGCCGGGGTCAGGGCGGCCAGATCCTCGGGCAGGCCGCCGTGCTCCCGCTCGTGCAGATGCACGGCCAGCATGGCCGCCGTCCCCCAGAGGGCCCGGATCCCCCGACGATGCCTGACGGGGGCCGCCTCGACGAGGATGGGGATGGTGGTCATGGCCACGAAGCGTCCCACGGGGTCGTCGCTGGTCACCCACTCCCAGGCATCGGGCTGCCGCAGCACCTCCTGAATGGAGCGCTGGGCCTTCGGATCGTCCGGTTCTTCGGCCGCCCGTACCGCATGCTGACCCGCCGCCATCAGGTTGGCCCGGATCGCGGCGGGATGGCTCCCTCGCAGCGGGCCCAGTACCGCCAAGGTGCCGAGCATGGTCCGGGAGGTGTAGTCGCCGAGGAACTCCAACCGCAGCAGATCCGGATCACCGGCGACGGTGACGATGCCATACATCTCCTGGCGGAGCGTCTCCGGCCAGGATTGGAGATCGGCCTCCGACTCGGTCATTCTCCGGATCCAACGCTGGACCTCCTTCGCAGGAGCGTCAGACTCGGGGAGCCACGCGGCCGATTCCACCGCCAGCGTTTGCAGGACGATGGCCACCAGCCAGTCGATGAGCGGGCCACCCCGGCCAAGAGCCCGGGCCAGGCCAAGCTGGAGGTCCAGCGCGGCAAAGGCATCGTCCCATTCGCCCTCAGCCAAAGCCCGGATGGTCATGGTGCCGAGGAGACGCCCCGCCCCCAGACCATGCGAGATCCAAGCCCAATGCTCCGTGAAGGATGTCACGGAGACCGTGCGCACGGTTGGATCGGAAACGGCGGCGTGCAGGTCGTCGAGCAGCGGGCGCAGCGCCTCCATCGTTGCCCCGACCGCCTCCGGATCGTCCGGGGGCCAGCCACCTTCGCGGACCTCCCCCCATACCGACGCGATTCTTCGATGGTCGCCCCACTCGGTCCGCTCCAGCGTACGGAGAAAGCGGTCGGTGGCGCTTCCGGGAACCACGTCCTTCCGCAAAAGGATGCCCAGCTCCGGGGTCATATCCACATCCGGCAGCGGCTCGACCCAAGGCCTGCGATAGGCGAGGAACGACGCGCCGATCCCGACCGGAACAGCCAGCAGCGCGAGCCCGACAAGGCAGCCCTTCTTCATGGGCCGCTGGATACCCCACCCCGCCGTCCGAGGCAACCGCGAAGCACTGCCTCCAGTCCTCGCGGATGCCTGGCCTGACGAGCCGTTGTCGCTGCGGACCTGCGCCGACCGGCGCCGCCAGGGAAGACACCGGCAAGTAGGTCGGCCATTCCTGGCTGACCTTCTGGGAACGAGATGGGACGAGCCTGGCCAGGTGGCTTCCGGTGCGGTCCTGCGGAGGGCATGCACTAACCGTCTCGCGCTTGTCTGGACGTGGGACGGACGTCCTCGTCCGTCCTGCGAAGGAACTGCGCCTGAACGGTCCTTGGCCTGTGCTCCAACGCCGAACCAAGGGCTCTCTCAGGCTCTGGACATCGCGGAGACGGACGAGGACGTCCGTCCCACGACGCCGGGGCACGCCAGCCCTGGGTGCGATCTGGGTCCAGACAAGCGTGAGACGGTTGGTATTCTGGTGGCAGCGGGCGAGAGGGGTCGGGCCAGGCCTCGTGCAGACGCTACGCCCCGGCACGCAGGAATGCTCGACCCACGATGGCGCATGGCGACCCGTGGAGCCGCTCACTGCGCGTGTACAATTTCGTGGAATGAAGGGACCCTCATCTACATCGTTGTAGAGATCTGCGCCTTGCATAGCCCCGGCATGATTTCATAACATTTTTCTATTATACTTGTATGCAACTGTTTATTGATGATATCGGTCTTGTGCGCTTCGGGTCTGGCACGGC
>PXDE01000124.1 GCA_003566475.1 PVC group bacterium
CCTCCGTCTTGAGCGTGCGTCCAGGGGCGTCCTGACGCCATTCGCGTTCATTCGCGTCCATTCGCGGTTAGGCTGGCTGGTTCCGGCGCGGCGGCTTCCTCGAAAAAGCGGAGGATCCGCTCCCGGACTTCGGGCTCGTAGATGGCCTCCGTGTGGTCCGTCCCTTCGGTGAGGAGAAGCTCCTTCGGTGGCCGGGCCGCCCGGTATAGCCGCTGGCCGTGATGGGGCGGGATCACCCGGTCGTCCGTACCGTGGAGAATGAGCACCGGCGTGGGCGAGAGGCGGTGGATGCGGGGCTCCGGGCTCAGCCGGTTCGACACCACGAGAAAGGAAAGCGGCCACCGGAACCAGCCCACGACGGGGATGTAGGCCATCTTCTCCCGGACGATCAACCGGTAGCTGGAGAAGGCGGAATCCACGACCACTCCCTTCACCTCCGGGAAATCCCCCTCAGCCAGGGCGGTCACCGCGACTGCCCCGCCCAGACTCTGGCCGAGGACGAACCAGGGGAGTTCCCCGGCTTCGGGGCGCGTCCGCACATAGGCCAGGGCCGCCTGGGTGTCGGCGATGGTGCCGGATCGGGTCACCCGGCCATCCGACTGACCGTAGCCCCGGTAGTCGAACACGAACAGGTGGTACCCGGTCCCCGGGAGCCAATGGACGAAGGCCCAGTGGCTGCTCAGATTCTGGGCGTTGCCATGGCAATGCACCACCACGCCCTTGGCCTCGCCCTGCGCGGGCAGCCACCATCCGTGCAGCCGTGTCCCGTCCGCGCTCTCGAAATGCACGTCCTCCCACGGCATCCCCCCCGACACCTGGTCGGGCGTGGTGTAGAGCCGGGACGTCGGATGATAGAACAGCCGCCCCGCGCACCCGGTGAGCCCGAGGCACATCAGGAGCAGCGACATCCTCAACCCGTGCGTTTTCATCCTGGATCCGGCCGTAAGCCAACGATGGCGAAGGCAATCCATTCCGAGGCACATTTCTGCGAAGGTCAACGCCTGCACCCAATGTTTGATACCCGTAAGAGCGGCCCTGGCGAACGAGATGTGACTGCTGCGACCCCTCCGGGGTCGGACGTTGTGGAGAACGGGTTCCGGGGGTGTCGCGTCGCTCGACCCCCGGCTAATCGCTTCGACCCCTCCGGGGTCGCATGAGTCCCGGTCCCCCCGGCCTGTCCGCCGCAGCCCGAAGGGCGAATGCGGAAGGGGTGCGCAGGCCATCAGCCGGGGGTAAGCGGAGCGACACCCCCGGATCTGGTGCCCCAGAATGGGACCGACCCCGGAGGGGTCGCAGCAGGTCTGGTCATGGTCAACTGCCAGTTCTAGGCTCATCGGCCTCATCCTCTTCCTCTCCACCTTAAACCCATTCCTCGGCAAGGCTTCGGACCCATTCGCTCACTCCCGCCCCCCCCAACGCGATCGGACTCCTTCTCGACTCATGGCTCATCGGACGAAGCCTTGCCTCAGAACATCCAGTGCATGGCCGCCGTGGCCTCGCGGGTCTGCCGTCCGTCATGGTCCTCCCATTTCAGACGCAGGGCGAGCGCCCGGTTGCGGCCCAAGGATAGGTTCTGCGTCCACGAGGCCTCCAGCACCGGCACGTCGGGACCGCCCCAGAGCATCATCGCCCGGCCATGGACCAGGCTCTTCCACCGCCCACCCGGCCGGATCAGCAGCCCGGCCTGGAGATCCGGGCCGGCCGCCACCCGATTCCGATAGCCGCCGCCGGACTGGGCCTCGAACCCCAGCAGGGCGAAGGGACGCCATCCGCCCCACTCCCAGGCCACTCCACCACCCGACCCCAAGTAGGCCACCGGGTGATGCTCCTCCTCGGGCAGCCGGAACTGCCGCACCCCGGTCTCGAACCGCCAGGAGGCGGGGCGCTGGAACACGTCGCGGGGCGAAACCGCCAGCACGTCGATCAGCCGGAACTCCTCCAGCCGCCAGCGGTCGCCGTCCGGGAAGTAGCGGAGGTCCAGAGCGCCGAACTGGATCTGCGCTCCGGGATCGAAACCGGCGTCGTCATCGGTCAGCTCATGGTAGGCGGCCCGCCAGGTCAGCCGGGCGAAGCCGTCTCCGCCCTGCACCCCTCCGCCGAGCCCGAGCCGGGCCGGGGCATGCCCGTGATCGGGCCGCACGGGCTCGGCGGGGCGCGGAGGGTCGGGGTCAGGGCCGAGACGGCTGCGGGCGGCCAGCACGGGAAGCAGTCGGCTCCGGTAGGCCTCCTGGGTCACCTCGCGCCGGACCAGCCGCTGCTGAAGGTCGATGGCGGCCAGGCCGAGGGTCCGGCGGCGGACGTCCGGGTCGGGCAGGGCCGAATCCAGATCGGCGACCGCCCGCTCCCCCCCGGCCAGGGCGCGGGCTTCGTCCACCGCCTCGCGGGGAAGGGCGTCGGCCAGCGCCCGCAGCTCGCTGGCGGCGGACGGCCGGTAGGTCACGTTCCGGACCATCCCCGCATCCGATACCGCCTTGAGGGTGTCGATGGGGATCACCCAGGCCCGGAACCTCGCCCGGAGCTCGGCCTCGGGTCGGGCCACATCGATCAGGTCGAGCAGGGCCGAGGCGCAGTTCTGGTGAAAGAAGTAGTAGCGGGTCCAGGTGTTCTGGATCTCCCAGACGTGCCGCACCATCCGGTCCGTCTCCTCGGGGGTCAGGTCCAGCTCGTACTCCCAGATGTCGCGGTGGTCCATGGCGTTGTACTCGCGCACCTTCTCGTAGTAGGGGAGCACCGCGTAGATGCCCTGGACCAGGCCGACCATGCTGCCGAAGTAGAACAGCGGCCCCAGGCCCATTCCGGTGTAGGCGCCGTAATTCACGGTGCGGGCGAGCAGCCGGTTGCGCTCGTCGCGGTCGAACACCAGGAGGGTGTGACCGAACATCGAGGCCGGGTTGTTCACGTAGGCCGACGGGAAAGCCAGGGTCACCGAGGTCACCCGGAGCTGATCCATCACCTGCTCGAACACCGGGCACTCGGGGGCGGGGCGTTCGTCGTCGGCCAGCCCGAGCTGTTTTTGGAGCCACCGGTAGCGGGCCACGAACCGGCAGGTGGGATGGGCGTTGAACCCGTGCTCCTCGGGGAGCGGCGCGAACCAACCCCGCAGGGTGGCTTCGAGTTCAGCCGCCGGATCGGTGCGCCCGTCCGGGGACACGAAGAAGGAGGGGTCGGCGATGCGGCTGTGCCACCGTCC
>PXDE01000299.1 GCA_003566475.1 PVC group bacterium
GCCTCGCCTTCGTGATCGGACAGGGCGAGGGCGCGGGACTCCACCTGGGACAGACCCAGCCGCCGCATGTTCCAGGCCAGGGCCTCGGCGTTCTCCGGGACCGGCTCGAAGGCGAGCACCGTGCCCCCGATGCCCACCCATTCCGCGAGCAGGCGGCTGATGTAGCCGATGTTGGCCCCGATGTCGGCCACCGTGTCGCCGGGCCGGATCAGCCGCCGTACCCCTTCGGCCTCGGGCCAGCGGTCGGCCGAGAACGCGCGCACGGTCCGGAGATAGTGCCACCGCCCCGCCCAGCGACGGAGGGGACGGGGAAGGGCGCGGCGGATCTGGGCCCGGAGGGTGGACATGGCGGCAAGGGTGGCAAGCGGCCTCCGGCTTGGCGAGCGGGAAAGGGCTGGGGCGCCGAAGCGTGAGGGTTCAGGGTTCGGTGGTCAGTCGCCGCCGCTGGGCCGTTGGGCTCAGCCGGATGAGGGGTGAGACGGCTGGCGCGATCCGACTTCGCCAAGGCGCGACGTCGGACAAGTTGTGAGGTGTGGGATGTGGGATGTGGGTTCCGGGAAACCGACGAATGTCGAAGGAAGGCGCTCGCTCGAACGAGTCCACGCTTTGGAGGATGGCCGACCGGGAGGGCGAGTCCCGCCACGGGCGGGACGAGCCGGAGCGAGGACAGGCCATGCCCAGGTTCCTGGAACGAGCCAGGCGCCCGCCAGGAGCAGACCATGGCCTTCCCTCGCTCGCGACAGCGGAAGGCGACGGGCCCGACCTTCCCCAATCCACAATCCACAATCCAACATCTCAAATTCTGCCCCCTTGCCTCCGGGACTTGGCCCCCTGGCCGGTCTGTCGTACCCTGCCAGGATGAGCATTCGCGCATGGTCCGCAGCCATTCTCCTTGCCGCCGGGCTGGGCTCCGGCGCTCTGGGGGACGAACTCCTGGAGGAACTGTTCGAGGGAACCGGGTCCGCCCTGGCCGAGCAGGCCGGGCTCGAGCTGCCCGAGATCCCGCGTCCCGAGCACCCGGGTCCGGGATACACCGAGCGGATCGTCGCGTTCTCCGACCGCGGGGTGTCCTACAAGCTTTTCCTGCCCTCCGCCTACGAGCACGACCCGGATCGACGGTTTCCCTCGGTGATCAAGCAGCATCCCGGCGGGCGGCCCGACATCGTCCGCTACCAGGAATGGGCGGAGGCGCGGGAGGTGATTCTGGTGGGCATCGAGAAGGTGTCCAACGGCATGCTCCAGCATGACAAGCCCCGGCACTGGCGGGGCGTGATGCGGGATCTGGAGGAGCGCTCCGTGCGGGTGCATCCGCATCTGCGGTTCACCATCGGCATGAGCGGCGGCGCGGCGGACGGGGAGCGCTTCTCCCGCATCTTCCCCCGCCAGACCGCCGGGGTGGTCCTGATGGGCGTGGGCGGGTTCGGGTTCAGCGAGGCCCGGTCCCACATCCTGCTCGCCCTGATGGGCGGGGCCAAGGACTCGTGGATCCAGCCGGCGGGCGTGGACCGTATCCGCGCGGGCACGGCGGAGCACGGCCAGCCTCTGCGCGTGATCTACGAGCCGGACCGGGCCCACACCACCGCCCCCATGGAGGAGCAGTTCCTGATCCTGGACTGGATGCTGACCCTGGCCCCCCTGGTGAACCGGTATCTCTCCGACGAGGAGCGGGCGGCGCATCTTGAATCCTCGCGGCAGGCCATGGGAGCGCTGGGGGAGATCGGGGATCCCGGCCGGCGCCGCACCGAGGCGGAGCGCTTCCTGATGTGCCCGCCGCTGGCCGCGCTTTCCGAGGCCGCGACGGCGCGGACCCTCTGGAGAGATGCGGTGCTGGCCCAGGCGCAGGGGGAAGAGGATCCCGCGGCCCGGCACGCGTTTCTCCGGGAAGCCCGGGACGGGGAGATCGGCGCCCACCTGACGGACGAGGAGGCCGGCCCGCTGGACCGGCGGATCGCCGACCTGGCCGCCCGGCCGGACGTGGCCCGGGACTGGGCCTCGCGCGTGGCCTGGCACGCGGCCCGGGAGCTGGAAACCCAGGCCGGTCTGGACCGGGACGCGATCCGGGCCGCGGACGCGGCTTACGGCGAGGTCGTGGACGCCCACCCCAACACCCATGGCGCCGCCCAGGCCGCGCGGGCCCGGGCGCGCCTGGCCCGGTTCCTCTGAGGCGCGGCCGATGAGTCCCCGGCTGGTCCAGGCGTTCGTGGCCTGCGCGGTCCTGACGGTGGGGCTGTGGGTGGTGGCGGTCTACCTGGACCGCACCAAGGAACAGCTCACCGGCCGGGACGCGGCGGAGCTGGCGCACCGGCGGGAGGTGCGCCGGCGGATCCAGACGCTGGGGGGCAGGCCGCGCCGGGAATGGCGGCGGGCGTTCGCGCGGGCGGGGCTGGAGTATCCGCCGGACGACGTCCGCCTGGTGGCCATCAAGGCGGACCGGCGGCTCGACGTGATCGCCCGGCGCGCGGGCGGGGAATGGACGGCGATCCGCAGCTACCCGATCCTGGGCCCGAGCGGGGATCCTGGCCCCAAGCTTCGCGAGGACGACGGTCAGGTGCCCGAGGGGATCTATTCCATCGAGAGCGTGCAGCCCCGGGGCCGCCGCCATGTGGCGCTCCGGATCGGCTATCCGAACCTGTTCGATCAGGAGCAGGCGGCCCGGGACGGTCGCACCCGTCTCGGCGGCGACATCACGATCCACGGCGGCACGGACGCCGCCGGCGGCCTGGCCATGGGCGACCCGGCGGCCGAGGATCTGTTCGTGCTGGCCTGGGACACCGGGCTCCGCCAGATGGCGGTCCTCATCGCGCCGGTGGACTTCCGCCGCCAGGTCCTGCCCCCGGATCCGGACCGTCCGGCCTGGACCTCCCGTCTCTACGACACGCTGCGGACCGCCCTGGCCGAGCTGCCGCCGCCAACGGACTGATGCCGCGGGCGGCGTCGGCCCGGTCGACGCACGGGGCGGAGACCAGGTTCCGGGAACCTTTTCCCGGCAGCATCAGGGCCGGGAGGCCCCGCCCTGCACGGATGCGACCGCCTCTGTCCAGTACTCCTGAGGCGGACGCTGGAAGCCATCCTTTTCCGCCAGGTAGTAGGCGGCGAGGCGGATGCTCTCCTCGCTGGGATCGGCGGGGGTCGACGTACGCGACGCCGCCCGCCTGCGGGGCGCGGCCTTGGATGCGGCC
>PXDE01000200.1 GCA_003566475.1 PVC group bacterium
AACGCGCGTGCACCGATGTGGGAAAGTCGCGCCGCACCGCAGTGGGCGTGGGCGGCGGAGGGGCCTCGGGCGTCGCGGCCGCGGGCGGCGGTGGCACCTCCGGGGTCCGCTCCAGATAGGCCGCGAACTCCCCGGCCACGCCCGCCTCCGCCTCCTCAAAGGGCAGGAAGTCGCGGGGCACGTACACGGTGTCGTAGAAGACCAGGGCGAACTCGGCGTCCGTGGCCTGGATCACGATCCGCTCGCAGGCGTCCACCTTCCAGGGGGCGTCCACGGTCAGCGCCCCCGCGATCGGCACCACCTGACCCTTCTCCCGGGCCTGGTGGAACACGATCTCCCAGCGGCCCTGCGCCGTGGGAAAGGCCACATTCGCCTTGGCTGGATCGACCAGCTCCAGGGTCAGCGGCCCGCCCCGCACCCGGATCTGCACGGTGTCGGGGGCGGGCATCACCACCTCCGCCTCGGCCCCCTCCCGGCGGAAGCACAGCTTCGACGGGCTGGCCTCGATCTCCGGCGCGGCCGTCCCGGGCAGGTCCAGCCGCAGCAGATCCTTCCGGCTCCCCTGCTGCCGCACCGTCATCAGGTACAGCCCCGGGACGGGCGCCTTGTGGGCCGGCGGCACCGCCAGCTTCAGGTACGACCCCCGGCGGCTGAAGGGAGTGGTTTGGATTGTGGATCGTGGATTGTGGATTGTGGATTCTGCGATCGAGCTCATGCGCGGAGGATAGGGGAGGAGAGGCGACGGGGAAACCTGAAAGCTGAAGGCTGAAACCTGAAGGCGGATCCACAATCCACAATCCCAAATCCACAATCCCCAATTGACCCCTCCCCCCAGGATGCGCTATATTCGCCGGTTTGATGTCCGAAACCTCAACGCGGGAACCGTAATGATCGTCAACACCACCGACCTCTTCAAGCATGCCTACGGCAAGTACGCCCTGGCCGCGTACAACATCAACAATCTCGAGCAGGTCATGGGCCTGTTCCGGGGCAATGTCGAGAGCCAGGCCCCGTTCATGATCCAGATCTCCAAGGGGGCCCGGGCCTACACCGACAAGCGGATGCTCGAGGCCATGATCCGCACCGCCGAGGAGATCTTCCCCGAGGCGGTGTTCGCGGTGCATCTCGACCACGGCGACGAGGAGACCTGCTACGACTGCATCGACAGCGGGTTCTACAGCTCGGTGATGATCGACGCCAGCCACGAGTCCTTCGACGAGAACGTGGCCATCACCAAGCGCGTGGTGGACAAGGCCCACGCCAAGGGCCTGGTGGTCGAGGCCGAGCTGGGCATGCTGGGGGGGGTCGAGGAGCACGTCAGCGTGGACGAGTCCGACGCCAAGCTCACCAACCCCGCCGAGGCCGAGGCGTTTGTGCAGCGGACCGGCTGCGACAGCCTGGCCTGCGCCATCGGGACCAGCCACGGGGCCTTCAAGTTCGCCGGCTCCCAGGGGCTGCACTTCGACGTCATCCGCGAGATCCAGAAGCGCCTGCCCGGCTTCCCGCTGGTCATGCACGGCTCCAGCTCGGTGCCCCAGGACGAGGTCGAGCGCATCAACGCGGCCGGGGGCCAGCTCAAGGGGGCCAAGGGCGTCAACGAGGAGGAATACCTCCCGGCGGCCAAGATGGGGGTCACCAAGATCAACATCGACACCGACGGCCGTCTGGTCTGGTGCCGGGTGCACCGCGAGCATTTCCGCGACCATCCCGAGAACTTCGACCTCCGCCCTCCGGGCAAGATCTTCATGGCCGAATACGCCAAGTACATCGCCCACAAGAACCAGAAGGTCGGCAGCGCGGGCCAGCTTCCGGAGGTGAGGAAGGCCCTCAGCGCGTAGGCCGGAGGGCGGGTGAGACACGCGCCGATGCGGGTTGTGGGATGTGGGTTGTGCGACGTGGGATGTGGGCTGTGTGGGATGTGGGCCGGTCCTCCCGTGGCCCGGGCTTCTAGCCCGGAGCCGAGCGAGGTGTGGTCCCTGACGGTCCATGAACCGTGTTTCCGCCGACCATGGTCGATCCGGGATCCGGCCTCGCGCGGGCACGGGCTGGAAGCGCCGTGCCACGTCGGGGGCATCCTGTTGGCGAGCAGTGACTTGTGGGGGATAGCGTGCATGGGTGTCTCAGAGCAGTGACGGCCGCTGGGACCTTGGGCCAGCCGGATGAAGGGCGAGACGGCACGCTGGAGCAAACGGCTGGAAGCCGTTTCTACGGGTGGCGCGTGCCCGGGCGCCGTAGCTACGGCTTCCAGCCGTGGCACCCGGCGTCCTGCGCGGACAAGCCCCAGGAACCAGTGGCCCCCCGACCCGCCCTGCGGGACGCGAAGCAGGGTCCCTGGTCCTTCGTCCTAACCCATTAGTCCCCAATCCCTCCGCCCGCAGGGCGCCCGCCCCATTCCAGAGGTTGAACCGCATGTGGGGATGGCGTACCCTGGAACCGAGGTAGACCCATGCTCAAGCAAATCGAAGCCCGGCTCGGCAAAGACGGCCAGATCCACTTGCGGGAACCCATTCGGGTCTCCCGGCCTTGTCGAGTGCTCGTGACCCTCGTGGAGGATCCGGCGGTTCCGGAGTCCGCCTTGCTCAGCGAGCGGGCACTGGCTCGGGACTGGGCCCGGCCCGAAGAGGATGAGGCATGGGCCCATCTGCAGTAGGCGCCGTCGTCCTCGTCCAATTCCCCTTCTCCGATCTCTCGGGCGCCAAACTCCGGCCAGCCGTGGTGGTCGCCAGACTGGACCGGGGCGACGGGATCCTGTGCCAGATCACCAGCAACCCGTATTCAGACCCGCGTGCGGTGGCCATCTCCGACGAGGACTTCCGCTCCGGAGGCCTGCGGAGGGCCAGCTTCGCCCGTCCGGGGAAGCTCTTCAGCTCTTCACCGCGCACTCGTCCCTGGTCCGACGCGAGGTCGGCGTCCTTGGGGCGTCCAAACGAGCGGAGATTCTGGAGGCAATCGTCCGCCTGTTTCGGGCCGATGTCTGAGGCATCCGCAAGGGTTTCTCCGCCCCAGAGACTGGGGCGGCTACACGGCGCGTGCCGTGACCATGCGGAGCGCTCCGCAGACTACGCCTCCCAGGCGCCCCAGTAGTCCGGATCCACCCAGCCGCGGTCAAACGAGATCCGGCACAGTTCGCCGCCATAAGGCCAGTCCTCGGTTTGCTCCACCAGCCCGGCCCTCACGG